>JAWWPM010000314.1:0-12943 GCA_033854915.1 Nocardioidaceae bacterium | reverse complement strand
CCCGCGACCGGGTGCAGCATGACCTCGTCCACGTCGTACGTCGCGGCCAGCTTGGCCACCTGCTCGGCCGCTTCGTCGGGGGTGCCGACGATCCAGCGCTGGAGCATCTGGTCGGCCAGGGACCGGTGCTGCTCGGGGACACCGCGCTCCTCGGCCTCGTTGACGAGCACCTGCGCAGCCAGCTGTCCGCCGGTGCGCAGGGCGATCATCGAGAGCAGGTTGGGCAGCACCAGCCGGTGTGCCTCCTCGTTGCTCCGCGCGACGGCGGCGTTCACGGTGAGGAACGTGCGCGGCTCGGGGTGCGCCTCGCTCGGGCGGTACGACGAGCGATAGAGGTCGAGGGCCTCGGCGGTGCCGCGACCGGAGAAGTGGTGGGCGAAGACGTAGGGCAGCCCCTTCTCGGCGGCCAGCCGGGCCGAGTAGTCCGAGGAGCCGAGCAGCCAGACCGTCGCCACCGACGTGGCGTGGGGAGTGGCGTTGAGCGGGTGCAACCGGCCGTTGACCTGGAGCCCCGCCCCACCGGGAGACATCATCGTCACGATGTTGTCGACGTACGACGGGAACTGCTCGACCGCGTCGTCGGTGACCCCGCCGGCGCCGTGCCGCAGCGCGTAGCTGGTCACCGGGTCGGTGCCGGGTGCCCGGCCGATGCCGAGGTCGATGCGTCCCGGATGCGCAGCCTCGAGCAGCGCGAACTGCTCGGCCACGACCAGCGGCGCGTGGTTGGGCAGCATCACGCCGCCCGAGCCGACCCGGATCCCTTCGGTGGCGGCGGCGACCATCGCGATCAGGACCGGCGGGCTGGTCGCGGCCACGGCCGGCATGTTGTGGTGCTCGGCCAGCCAGTAGCGCCGGAAGCCCAGCTCGTCGGCCACCCTGGCCAGGCTGCGGGTCGCCGCCAGGGCGTCACCGGTGGTCTGGTCGCTGCGGACGGGGACGAGGTCGAGCACGGACAGAGCGGGAGTGGTCACCTCGGGGCAACGCCCCTGCTCGCGCGCCCATTCCACGGATAGTCCGTGACGATCCGCATGGTTCCACGTGGGTGGAACCTGCTTTTCGTCACGGACTATCGCTTAGGTCAGGCAGCCGGGCCCTTGGTGCGGACATCGGCCACGTGGGTCATCGCCTCGCGGAGCTCGGCCAGCCAGTCGTCCTCGTGCTGCGCGACCAGGCGGACGCACCAGGCCAGGGCGTCGGCCCGGGAGCGGGCGACGCCGGCGTCGACGAGGGTGTCGAGGACCTGGCGCTGCGGCTGGCGCAGCCGGGTCATGGTGGGGGAGGCGAGGTGCGTGTAGAGCTCCTCGTGCTCGCCGATCTTCACGCCCCAGCTGACGGTCCGCTCGTAGCGGTGCTGCGCCTCACGGGCGATCGCCATCCGCTGCTCGCGGGTGTCCTCGCGGAACGCGCTGGCTCGTCCGGCCCGTGCTTCCTCGGTCTCGGCCTCGCTGGCCCCGTGATCGGCGGGGGCGTCGACGTCGGGGAGGTGGAGGGTCACCACGATCTCGTCGCGGTCGACGCTGATGTCGGCAGGCTCGGTCTGCCAGTCCTCGGGAAGGCGGCCGGAGAACCAGCCCCTGACCCGCTCGAGTGCTTCGTTCGTAATCATGATTACATCATTACACGCACACCCAAGCAGGGGGTGTTACATGCGCTCGGGGGCCTCGATCCCGAGCAGGCCCAGCCCGGACTCGAGCACGTCGAGCGTGGTCCGGCACAGTGCCAGCCGGGAGGCCCGGGTCGCCTCGTCGGGCGCAGAGAGCACCGGGCAGCTCTCGTAGAACGCCGAGAACGCCTGCGCCAGGTCGAAGAGGTAGCCGCACAGGCGGTGCGGCTCCAGCAGGTCGCCGACCTGCTCGACCACGTCGCCGAAGCCCAGCAGGGCCAAGGCCAGCGCCCGCTCGGAGGGCTCGCCGAGCCTCACCTGACCGGGTACGGCGTCGCCGGCGGACCGCAGGATCGAGCGGACCCGGGCGGCGGCGTACTGCAGGTAGGGGCCGGTGTTGCCGGTCAGCGCGACCATCCGGTCGAGGTCGAAGACGTACTCGCTGTCGTGGGCGACCGACAGGTCGGCGTACTTCACCGCGCCGATGCCGACCTGCGGGGCGATCGCGGCCCGCAGCGACTCGTCGAGATCGGGACGCGACTCGTCGACGACGGCGCGGGCCGCGGCGACGGCCTCGTCGAGCAGCGCCATCAGCCGTAGCGGCGCACCGGAGCGGGTCTTGAGGATCTTGCGGTCCGCGCCGAGCACGTTGCCGATCTGCACGTGCACCACCTCGACGGTGGGCGGCAACCAGCCGGCCTTGCGCGCGGTGTCCCACACCATCCGCAGGTGCAGGGACTGCGGGGCGCCGATCACGTAGAGCATCCGGTCGGCGTGCAGGTCGCGGACACGATGGCGGACGGTCGCCAGGTCGGTGGTGCCGTAGCCGTAGCCGCCGTCGGACTTGCGGATGATCAGCGGCACCGGCTTCCCCTCGCGCCCGGTGTAGCCGTCGAGGAAGACACAGAGCGCACCCTCGCTGACGGTCGCGATCCCGGCCGCCTCGAGCTCGTCGCAGACCGCGGCCAGGTCGTCGTTGTACGACGACTCGCCCGCCAGGTCCTCGTCGCCCAGGCCGACGCCGAGGGTGGAGTAGATCGTGTTGAAATAGATCTTGGACAGGTCGACGAGCTCCTGCCAGAGCACCAGCGTCTCGGGGTCCCCGGCCTGCAGGGAGACGACGCGCTGCCGGGCGCGGTCCGCGAACTCCGGCTCGCCCTCGAACGCCTCGCGGGCCGCCTGGTAGAACGCGTTGGGGTCGCTGCGCAGCTGGGCCGCCTCGGGGGAGTCCTCGCCGACGTCGAGCAGGTGCTCGATCAGCATCCCGAACGGCGTACCCCAGTCGCCGACGTGGTTCTGCCGGATCACCCGGTGGCCGAGGTGCTCCAGGGTCCGGGCCAGCGCGTCACCGACCACGGTGGTCCGCAGGTGGCCGACGTGCATCTCCTTGGCGACGTTGGGCGCGGAGTAGTCGATCGGTACGACGAGGGGGTCCCGCGCCGGGACTCCGAGGCGCGGGTCGCGGGAAAGGTCGTCGACCGCTGTGCCCAGCCAGGTCTCGTCGAGCCGCAGGTTGACGAACCCCGGGCCGCTCACCTCGGGCTCGTGGCACACCCCGCTCACGTCGAGGTGCTCGACGAGGAGGTCTGCGACCTCGCGCGGCGAGCGGTCGAGCCGCTTACCCAGCGCCAGCGCGACGTTGGCCTGGAAGTCGGCGAACTGGCTCGGTCGCAGCACAGGGTCGGTGTCGGCGTACTCCTCGCCGAACGCCGCCACGAGGGCGCTCTGGACCAGACGCTGCAGAACCGTAGCCGGGCTTGTCACGGTCGTGACGCTACCGACCTGTCACGCAGTCGCGGCAAACGCCTCCGCCACGACGTCGAACGCCTCCTCGAGCAGGTCGTCGGAGATCGACAGCGGAGGCAGGAAGCGGAACACGTTGCCCCAGGTTCCGCAGGTGAGCACGACGACGCCGTTCTTGTGGCAGTACGCCGCGACCGCGGCCGCGCGGGCGGCTTCGGGGTCGGTGGTGCCGGGCGCGCAGAGCTCGATCGCCATCATCGCGCCGCGGCCACGGATGTCGGCGATCACCGGGTGCTCGGCGGCGATGGTGTCGAGGCGCCGCCGGATCAGGGACTCGACCGCCCGGGCGCGGGCCCGCAGGTCGTGCGAGCGCATCTCCTCGATGGCCCCGAGCGCCGCCGCGCAGGCGACCGGGTTGCCGCCGTACGTGCCGCCGAGGCCGCCGACGTGCACCGCGTCCATGAGCTCGGCGCGACCGGTGACCGCAGCCAGTGGCAGGCCGCCGGCGATGCCCTTGGCGGAGGTGATCAGGTCGGGGACGACGCCCTCGTGGTCGCAGGCGAACCACTCGCCGGTGCGGCAGAAACCGCTCTGGATCTCGTCGGCGACGAAGACCACACCGTTCTCGCGGCACCAAGCGGACAGCGCGGGCAGGAAGCCCTCGGCCGGTACGACGAACCCGCCCTCGCCGAGGATCGGCTCGATGACGACGCACGCCAGGTTGTCCGCCCCGACCTGCTTCTCGAGCTGGTCGATCGCGCGCGCAGCGGCGTCCTCGCCCTTGATGCCGGCGGTCTCGCGGAACGGGTAGGACATCGGCACCCGGTAGATCTCGCCGGCGAACGGCCCGAAGCCGTGCTTGTAGGGCATGTTCTTGGCGGTCATCGCCATGGTCAGGTTGGTGCGGCCGTGGTAGGCGTGGTCGAAGACCGCCACCGCGTCGCGGCCGGTCGCGACCCGGGCGATCTTGACGGCGTTCTCGACCGCCTCGGCGCCGGAGTTGAACAGCGCCGACTTCTTGGCGTGGTCGCCGGGGGTGAGCTCGGCCAGCGCCTCGCAGACGTCGACGTAGCCGTCGTACGGCGTGACCATGAAGCAGGTGTGGGTGAACGCCGCGACCTGCTCCTGCACCCGGCGGACCACCTCGGGGGCGGCGTTGCCGACCGTGGTGACCGCGATCCCGGAGCCGAGGTCGATCAGGGAGTTGCCGTCGGCGTCGAGCAGGATGCCGCCGCCGGCGGCCTCGATGAACACCGGCAGCGTGGTGCCGACCCCGTCCGCGACGTACTTCTTCTTGCGGGCCAGCTTCTCGGCCGACCGCGGGCCGGGGATCTCGGTGACCAGGTTGCGGTGCTGGGCCAGGCTCGCGCTGGTCGGGGTCGTGATGCTCATTCCGCCACTCTAGGGGTCGAGGTTCTGCGGAACCAGTCGACCGAAGAGCTGGCGGCAACGGATTCGGACAGGCGTCAGTGGACCAGCCGGTGCAGCGCCAGCCGCGCCACCGGGAGGTACGACGCGACGAGCGGCGCGAAGCCGGTCACCCGGAGCCAGGTGCGGGAGCCGGAGCCTTCGGGGGCGACGCCGTGCGTCATCGTCAACCGGCCGAGCGGCAGGCTCCGCCCCAGCGGCGGCCGGGGCCGGACGACCCACGACCACACCCGCTCGTCGTCGTCCCAGTCGAGCACGGTGAAGTCGACGGCGACTCCGAGCGGCCCGTGCACCCGGCCCGTCTCGCCGCCCGCCAGCCGGTCGACCCCGACAGCGACACGACGGATCTGCGGCGCCCACGTCTGCCACAGGGCGGGTCGCGCGTAGCGCTCCCATACCTCGTCCGGCGCCAGCGGACCCGAGGCGGAGACTCCGAGCGTCGTCATGTCCCCAGCATGAGGCAGACTTCCGGCCATGGCGCTGGCGACCTACAAGGACCTCTGCATCGACGTCGTGGACGCCCGGGTCTCGGGCCCCTTCTGGGCCGGAGTCCTGGGGTGGCAGCTCGAAATGCACGACGACGGCGATGCCCATCTCCGCGACGCCGACGGCCGCATCCAGGCATGGCTCAACCAGGTGCCCGAGCCCAAGACGGTGAAGAACCGCATCCACATCGACGTGAACGCGGCGTCGGTCGAGGAGGTGCTCGACCTCGGCGCCACTGTGGTCCAGGAGCAGAAGCGCTGGACCACGCTCGCCGACCCCGAGGGTCACGAGGTGTGCGTGTTCGTCCGCCCGGAGCCGATCGCGAACGCCGCCCTCGAGCTGGTCTGGAACACCTCCGAGGGCGCCGCAGCCAGCCACGACATCGCGGCCTGGTGGGGCGAGGTCCTCGGCGCGGTCGTCGTCGACGACGACCGCGGCTTCTCCTGGATCGAGCAGATCCCGGCCTGCCCCTGGGAGTCCTTCGACTGGGACGGCGTCTCCGAGCCCAAGACGGTGAAGAACCGGCTGCACATCGACGTGACCACCGACGACCTCGACGCCCTCGTCGCCAAGGGCGCCACCGTGCTGAGGGCCAAGGGCGACGACGGCCTCGCCTGGACGGTGCTGGCCGATCCAGACGGCAACGAGTTCTGCGCGTTCACCGACTGAGTGGTCAGGGGGTCTGGCGCAGGCGCACCGACAGGCAGGTCACGCAGCCCTCGAGCTTGATGAACTCGCTGATGTCGACGGCGACGACGTCGAACCCGCGCGCCTCGAACAGCGCCTTGCTGGCTGGAGCGTCCGCGCTCATCAGCACGGTGTCACCCCCCAGCAGGACGACGTGCGATCCCGACGGCTCGGGCACCGGAAGGAACGACGGCCAGACCGACGGGTCGTCGACCAGCGGCTCGTAGCCGACCACGGTCCCGTCCGGCAGGGCGGTCACGGCCGACTTCAGGTGCAGCACCCTCTCGATCGGGACGGCGACCACGCGCGCGCCGTACGGCTCGAGGAACGCGGTGAGCTGGTCGAGGCCGGCCCGGTTGGTGCGTCCGCCGAGCCCGACCCAGACCGTGCCGTCGTGCTTGAGCACGTCGCCACCGTCGAGGGTGCCGGGTGCCTCGATCGAGACGACTTCGTAGCCCAGGTCGCCGAGCAGGTCGGCGATGGCGGCGGTCTCCGGCTTCCGCTCGTCCGCGCCCGGACGGGCGACCACGGCCCGGTCGCCGTACATCACCACGTCGTCCTCGATGAAGACGCCGTCGGGGCACTCCTCCATCGGCGGCACCTCGATGGTCGTCCAGCCGGCGCCGTGCAGCGCAGCGACATACGCCTCCCACTGCTCGATCGCCAGATCGACGTCGACCGGCTGGCGTTCGATGTGGGTCACCAGCCCCTCCGCCAGTCGCCGAGACGGACGACGGACCAGGGCGCGGCGGGCATGCATGCGCGGAGTCTAGGAGCGCGGACGGTGGACAATGCCCCCATGACCACGCGACGCGACCTCGTCGTCCTCGGTTCGACCGGGTCGATCGGCACCCAGGCCCTCGACCTGGCCCGCGACAACCCCGACCGGTTCCGGGTCGTAGCGCTCACCGCGGGCGGGAGCAACCGCGACCTCTTCGACGCGCAGGTGGCCGAGTTCGCCCCCGCCTTCAGCGGGCTGGGGGAGGACGCCTCGAGCGAGGCCGCCTCGCGCCCGGCCGACGTGGTGCTCAACGGCATCACCGGCGCGGTCGGGCTGCGTCCCACCCTCGCCGCGCTCGACGCCGGCAACACGCTGGCCCTGGCCAACAAGGAGTCGCTGATCATGGGCGGCCCGCTGGTGCTCGAGCGCGCGAAGCCGGGCCAGATCGTGCCCATCGACAGCGAGCACAGCGCGCTGGCCCAGTGCCTGCGGTCCGGCACGCCCGACGAGGTACGACGGCTCGTGCTCACCGCGTCCGGCGGCCCGTTCCGCGGGCGCAAGCGCGCCGACCTCGAGCAGGTCACCGTCGAGGAGGCACTCCAGCACCCGACCTGGGCGATGGGCCCGGTGATCACGATCAACTCAGCCACCCTGGTCAACAAGGGTCTCGAGGTCATCGAGGCGCACCTGCTCTTCGGCATCCCGTTCGACCGGATCGAGGTGGTCGTGCACCCGCCGTCGGTGGTGCACTCGATGGTGGAGTTCGTCGACGGCTCCACCGTGCTGCAGGCAAGCCCCCCGACCATGCTGATCCCGCTCGCGATCGGGCTGGCCTGGCCCGAGCGGGTGCCGGACACCGCGCCTGCGGTCGACTGGACCCTGCCCACCACCTGGGAGTTCTTCCCGTTGGACGACGAGGCCTTCCCGGCCGTCGGCCTGGCTCGCCTGGCGGGGGAGACAGGTGGCACCGCGCCGGCGGTCTACAACGCGGCCAACGAGGTCGCGGTCGAGGCGTTCCGGCGCGGTCGGCTGCGGTTCGTCGACATCGTCGACACGATCGCCGCCGTCCTGGGGAGGCACGACGTACCCTCGGAGCAGACATTGACCGTCGACGACGTCCTCGCCGCCGACACCTGGGCGCGCGACGAGGCCGCCCGCCAGATCGAAGGGATGCGATGACCGCCGTCTGGTACGCGCTGGGGGTGGTGGCGTTCTTCGCCGCGATCCTGGCGTCGATCGGCCTGCACGAGCTCGGTCACATGATCCCGGCCAAGGCCTTCGGCGGGAAGGTCACCCAGTACTTCATCGGCTTCGGCCCCACCGTGTGGAGCCGCCAGCGTGGCGAGACCGAGTACGGCGTGAAGGCGATCCCGCTCGGCGGCTACGTCAAGATCGTCGGGATGCTCCCGCCCGGGGCCGACCACCTCGGTGAGGTGGAGTACGACGCCGAGGGCAACCGCGTGATCAAGGTGCGCAAGTCCAACACCGGCCTGTTCGCCCAGCTCGTCTCGGACGCCCGGGCCGCCGAGTGGGAGACCATCACCGCCGCCGACTCCGATCGCCTGTTCTACAAGATGGCCTGGTGGAAGAAGGTGGTGGTGATGGCCGGAGGTCCCACGGTCAACATCGCGATCGCGTTCTTCATCTTCCTGGGGCTCTTCTCGACCTACGGCAACCCCTCTGACGAGCACATCCAGACCACGGTCGGCACCGTGGAGGCGTGCGTCGTCCCGGCCGCCCAGGACGGTCGCGTCTGCCGCCCGAGCGACCCGGTCAGCCCGGCGTTCGCCGCCGGCCTGAAGCCGGGTGACCGCTTCGTGTCGTTCAACGGCACCGCGATCCGCGACTGGACCCAGATGCAGAAGCTGATCCAGGGCAACGCCGACGGCAAGGCCACCATCGTGGTCGACCGCGGTGGCCGGCAGCTGATGACCCTGCGGACCAACACCCTGGTCACCCCCCGACCCACCGACGTGAAAGACCCGACCAAGCTGACCCCGGTCGGCTTCCTCGGGGTCGCGCCGACCACGAGCCTCGGGCACGGCGGGCCGATCTACACCGTGCAGGCGATGGGCGGCTTCGCCAAGCAGTCGCTGAGCGCGCTGGGCACGCTGCCGGTCAAGGTCTGGGGCGTCGCTCAGGCCATCGTCGGGGTCAAGGCCCGAGACGCCAACGGGCCGGTCAGCATCGTGGGCGGCGGCCGCCTTGCGGGCGAGACCGTCTCGGCCAAGGACTTCCCGCTCAAGGACAAGCTGGTCGACCTCCTCGGCCTGGTCGCCGGCTTCAACTTCTTCATCGGCCTGTTCAACTTCGTGCCGCTGCTGCCTCTCGACGGTGGCCACATCGCGGGGGCCCTGTGGGAGGCCGTACGACGCGGCATCGCCCGGCTGCGGCGCCGTCCCGACCCCGGTTACGTCGATGTCGCCAAGCTGCTGCCGATCGCCTACGTCGTGGCCAGCTTCCTGCTGGTGATGGGCGTCGTGCTGATCATCGGCGACCTCGTGGTGCCGGTCCACGTCTCCTGACTTCGCCGGCCCACCGCTCGACGCCTAGTCTGAAGACATGACCGCTGTCAGCCTGGGGATGCCCGAGGCACCCCCACCCGTGCTCGCGCCCCGCCGCAAGACCCGTCAGATCAAGGTGGGCAAGATCGGCGTCGGCAGCGACTCGCCGATCTCGGTGCAGTCGATGTGCACCACGCTGACCTCCGACGTCAACACCACGCTCCAGCAGATCGCCGAGCTCACCGCCGCGGGCTGCGACATCGTGCGGGTGGCCTGCCCGAGCCAGGACGACGCCGACGCGCTGCCCGAGATCGCCCAGCACAGCCAGATCCCGGTCATCGCCGACATCCACTTCCAGCCGAAGTACGTCTTCGCGGCGATCGAGGCGGGCTGCGCCGCGGTGCGGGTCAACCCCGGCAACATCCGCAAGTTCGACGACCAGATCAAGGAGATCGCCCAGGCTGCCAAGGACCACGGCACCTCGATCCGGATCGGGGTCAACGCGGGCAGCCTCGACAAGCGGGTGATGGAGAAGTACGGGAAGGCCACCCCCGAGGCCCTCGTCGAGAGCGCGGTCTGGGAGGCCGGACTCTTCGAGGAGCACGACTTCCACGACTTCAAGATCTCGGTCAAGCACAACGACCCGGTCGTGATGGTGCGCGCCTACGAGCTGCTCGCCCAGGCCGGCGACTGGCCCTTGCACCTCGGCGTCACCGAGGCCGGCCCGGCGTTCCAGGGCACCATCAAGTCCGGCGTCGCCTTCGGTGCGCTGCTCAGCCAGGGCATCGGCGACACCATCCGGGTCTCGCTCTCCGCGCCCCCGGTCGAGGAGGTCAAGGTCGGCATCCAGATCCTGGAGTCGCTCAACCTCAAGCCGCGCCGTCTCGAGATCGTGTCCTGCCCGTCCTGTGGCCGCGCCCAGGTCGACGTCTACAAGCTCGCCGAAGAGGTGACCGCGGGGCTCGACGGCCTCGAGGTCCCGCTCCGCGTGGCCGTGATGGGCTGTGTCGTCAACGGGCCGGGCGAGGCCCGCGAGGCCGACCTGGGCGTCGCGTCCGGCAACGGCAAGGGTCAGATCTTCGTCAAGGGCGAGGTGATCAAGACCGTGCCCGAGTCGCAGATCGTGGAGACCCTGATCGAGGAGGCCATGCGCCTGGCCGAGGGCATGGAGCCCGTCGACGGTGCCGAGGCCAGTGTCTCGGTCAGCTGACCGTCGGCCAACCCGCGCTCGCCACCTGGCCGTCCTCGGTACGGCGCTCGCGGTCCTCGGCCTGACGCTCACCTTCACCCTGCACCCGGGCTCGCCGGACCGGACCGGCGGCGCCGACCGGGCCACCACGGCAGCGTCGGTGACCCCGCCGGTCGGCCATGTCTTCGTGATCAACATCGAGAACAAGAGCTTCGCCCGCACCTGGGGCAGCCGGTCGGCCGCGCCCTACCTAGCGAAGACCCTGCGGGCCAAGGGCGTGCTGCTCAGCAACTATTACGCCACCGCGCACCACAGCCTGGGCAACTACCTCGCTCAGATCTCGGGCCAGGGCCCGGATCCCGCGATCCAGGGTGACTGCCCCCGCTACACGCCGTTCCGGGCTACCCGCTCCGACGCGGCCCCGCAGCAGGCCGTCGGCAACGGCTGTGTCTTCCCGCGCTCGGTGCGCACCCTGCCACGGCAGCTCACCCAGGCCGGGCTCGGCTGGAAGGGCTACCTGGAGGACATGTCGAGTCCGTGCCAGCATCCGCAGCCCGGTGCCGTCGACCCGTGGTTCAGGGCCACGGCCGCCGACCAGTACGCCACCCGCCACAACCCCTTCGTGTACTTCGCCTCGATCACCTCACGCCCGGCGTACTGCCGGGCCCACGTCGTGAACCTCGACCGGCTGGCCACCGACCTGCAGGACGTCGCGACGACGCCCGCGCTGTCCTACATCACGCCCGACCTGTGCCACGACGGGCACGACGCGTCGTGCGCCGACGGCGGCCCCGGCGGCCTGAGGGCGGCCAACGCCTGGCTGCAGACCTGGGTGCCCCGGATCCTGGCCTCTCCGGCCTACCAGGCCGACGGAATGCTGGTGATCACCGCCGACGAGTCCGACGGCGTGGACCAGGACTCCTCGGCCTGCTGTGGCGAAGGCCCGGGCCCCAACGCCCCCAGACCCGGGATCAAGGGGCTCGGAGGCGGCCGAGTGGGTGCGCTGGTGCTCTCGCAGTACGCCGTGCCGGGTGCGATCAGCTACCGCGGCTACAACCACTACGCCCTGCTCGCCACCATCGAGGACCTCTTCGGGCTCGACCGGATCGGCTACGCCCGGACCGTGCCGCGCACCTTCGGCGCCGACGTCTTCGGCGCCGCGTGACCCCGGCGGGGTCAGCCGTTCTCACCCGGTTGCGCGTCGGCCAGTGACTTATCGTCGCCACTGACCGATAGTTCACCCTGTGACGATTTCCCGAAGGACCCTCCTGGGCGCCGCCGGCGTCGCGGGCGCGCTGACCGCGACCGGTGGCTACCGGCTGCTCGGGGACAGCGCCGATGCGGCCACCGTCCTCCCGCTGCCCGCCGACTCCGGCATCGAGCACGTCGTGGTGCTGATGATGGAGAACCGCTCCTTCGACCACTTCCTGGGCTGGCTACCGGGGGCCGACGGCCAGCAGGCCGGGCTCACCTACCTCGACCGCTACCGCGTGCCCCACAGCACGCATCACCTGACGGTGACGTCGAGCTGCGGCTTCCAGGACCCCGACCACAGCTACGAAGGTGGTCGCATCGAGCTCAACGGCGGCCAGTGCAACGGCTGGCTGCGCGCGGGCCTCAACGACAGCATGTCCATCGGCTACTACGAGAAGGCCGATCTGGAGTTCCTCGGTCCCGCGGCCACGGACTGGACCACCTGCGACCGCTACTTCGCGTCGACCATGGCCGAGACCTACCCCAACCGGTTCTACATGCACTGCGCGCAGACCGACCGGCTCCACAACAGCACCACCCTGTCGTCGATGACGACGATCTGGGACCGGCTCCGGGCCGCGGGCGTCTCCGGCACCTATTACTACAGCGACGCGCCGTTCGCCTTCCTGCTCGGGAGCCACAAGCCGACGATGTCGCTCGTCGGCGACCCCACGCTCCCCGTTCCCGTGCCGGGCACGTTCTTCGGTGACGCCGCCGCGGGCACTCTGCCGGCGGTGTCTTTCGTCGACCCGCTGTTCAACGGCGAGGACAACGGCACCTCGAACGACGACCACCCCCACGCCGACATCCGGTCGGGCGAGGCGTTCATGAACGCCGTCTACAACGCCGTCCGCACCAGCCCGAACTGGGCGAGCACGGTCTTCGTGATCACCTACGACGAGTGGGGTGGGTTCTTCGACCACGTGCCCCCGAGCCACACCGCGGACGTGCGGCGCAAGACCAGCCTGCGCGGCTTCCGGGTGCCGACCGTCGTCATCTCGCCGTTCGCCCAGCGCAACCACGTGGCCCACCAGACCCTCGACCACACCTCGATCCTGAAGATGATCGCCTGGCGCTGGGGGCTACAGCCGCTCACCAAGCGCGACGCCAACGCCACCAACCTGGCCTGGGTCCTCGACTTCGCGGCGCCCAACACGGCCTCCAACTCCTACACCGTGGCGCCGTTCGACCCGCTCACCGCCGGCTGTGCCACCTCGGCAGCCGAGTCGGGCGTCGAGGCCAGGGAGTGGGAGCCGCTGATCAAGCTGGCCAAGGCACACGGATGGAAGGTCGGCTGATGAGGTCTCGTCGCAGCACGGCCCTGTCGT
>JAWWPM010000313.1:0-18529 GCA_033854915.1 Nocardioidaceae bacterium | reverse complement strand
TGCCCTGGTAGTCGGTCTGGTTCACCGCGTCGTTGACTGCCGACCGGGTGACCGTACCGGCCGCCGCGGCCGTCTTGATCGCGGCGAGCAGGATGTTGGTGGCGTCGTAGGCCTCCGAGGAGTAGGTGCCCGGGTCGGTCTTGAACGCCGCCTTGTAGTCGGCCGTGAACTGCTTGGCCGAGGGCGCCACCGAGGCGTCCTGGCAGCCACAGCTGAAGTACCAGCCGACGCCCGCCGTGCCGGCACCGGTCTCGAAGACCGAGTCCTTCACGCCGTTCCCGGCCATCGCGATGCCCTTGTAGCCGGCCGCCGAGAGAGCCTTGGCGAACAGCGCGCCCTGGGCGTCGTAGCCGCCGTAGAACATCGCCTGCGCACCGGAGTTCACGATGGTCTGTGAGATCGGGCCGTAGTCGGTGGTCTTGGCGTCCACACCCTGGGTGATGACGGTGACACCCTTCTTCTTCAGCTCCTTGGCCACGGCACCCGCGACACCGGCGCCGTAGGCGCTGAGGTCGTTGACCACGAAGACCTTCTGGGCGTGCTTGGCCAGGAAGTCACCGGCGGCAGGGCCCTCGGCGTAGTCGTTGGGGAAGATGCGGTGCCAGGTCGGGAAGCCATGCGTCTGGATCGTGCCGTCCGAGGCCGACGGGTTGACGATGGTGATCCCGGCGCTGCCGTAGTTCTTCGCGACAGCCAGGGTCGCGCCCGAGAACGAGGGGCCGATGACGCCCATCACGTTGGTGTTCTGGATGATCTTCGAAGCCGCGGCGGGTGCCTTGGCCGGGTCGCCCTGGTCGTCGGACCTGACCAGCTTGACGGTGAACCCGAGGTCGCCCGCGGCGTTGGCCTGGTCGACAGCGAGCTGTACGCCGTTCACCTCGTTGATCCCGAGCTGGGCGTTGCTCCCTGACAGGGGGCCCTCGAAGCCGATGGTGTAGGTGCCGCCGGTGGTCCCGCCCGAGCTCGTGGAGCCCGACGTGAGCCCTCCGGTGGCGGTGCTGGAGTTCGAGCTGCCACAGCCCGCCAGTGCCAGGGCGCCGATCAGGCTCAGTGCCCCGATGTGTGCGATGGACCGAGTCCGCATGTCTCCTCGTTCTCTCCTTGGCGCAATGCAAACGACCAAAGTTGCTGGCGATGCCCGCGTGGCATCGACGTGGTGCGCACGATCCCTTCACGCGCGCCGTTAGTCAAGGACGACGCGGTCTGGTTCAGCAATTGGGACAGAACTGTCACCGTCCCATCGGGCCACGGGTAGGCGCCGATAGCCTTCCACCGTGGACGATCCCGTGAACCGCGCCCCGGGCGCGGCCGGCGCCCCGGCCGCGAGCCCTGGCGATGCTCGCGCCCGCGTGGTGATCGCCGAGGACGAGGCGCTGATCCGCATGGACCTCGCGGAGATGCTCGCCGAGGAGGGGTACGACGTCGTCGGGCAGGCGGCGGACGGCGCCCGCGCCGTCGAGCTGGCCGAGGAGCACCGGCCCGACCTGGTCATCCTGGACGTGAAGATGCCGGTCCTCGACGGCATCTCGGCCGCGGAGCGGATCGCCCGTGCCCGGATCGCACCGGTCGTGATCCTGACGGCCTTCTCCCAGCGCGAGCTGGTCGAGCGCGCCCGCGACGCGGGCGCCATGGCCTACCTGACCAAGCCGTTCACCCGCTCCGACCTCGTGCCCGCCATCGAGATCGCGGTCAGCCGGTTCGCCGAGCTGGGGGCCCTGGAGGCGGAGGTCGCCGACCTCGGCGACCAGCTGGCCACCCGCAAGGCCGTCGACCGGGCCAAGGGGATTCTCCAGAAGGAGCTCGGGCTGAGCGAGCCGGACGCGTTCCGCTGGATCCAGAAGACGGCGATGGACCTGCGGCGCTCCATGCGCCAGGTCGCCGAGGGCGTGGTGGAGCACGGCGTGGGCGGGGCCTGACGCCGCTCCCGACGAGCGCGGAGACGCAGCAGGGCGGGGCCGCTTCCGCGACCCCGCCCCACGTCGTACGACGTGTCAGGCGAGCTGGTTGAGCGCTTCCAGTTCCTGCTCGGAGAGCTCCAGCGTGGCGGCGCCGAGGTTCTCCCGCAGGTGGTCGACCGACTTGGTGCCCGGGATCGGCAGCACCACGGGGGAGATGTGCAGCAGCCAGGCCAGCGCGACCTGGGACGGCGTGGCGTCCAGCTCTCGGGCGATCTCGGCGACCGGGCTGTCGGGAGCGGCGAGGTCGCCGGTCGCGATCGGGAACCACGGGATGAACGCGATGCCCTCGCGGGTCGCGTAGTCGAGCACGTCCTGCGACTGACGGTTGGTCAGGTTGTAGAGGTTCTGCACGCTGGCGATCTCGGTGACCGCGCGCGCCTGCTCGAGCTGGGCGACCGAGACCTCGGACATGCCGATGTGGCGGACCTTGCCCTCGGCCTTCAGCTCGGCGAACGCGCCGACCTGGTCCTCGAGCGGGACCTCGGGGTCGACCCGGTGCAGCTGGATCAGGTCGATCCGGTCGACCTGCAGGTTGCGCAGGCTCAGCTCGACCTGCTGCTTGAGGTAGGCGGGCCGGCCGACCGGGACCCACTCGCCGGGGCCGGTGCGGGTGTTGCCTGCCTTGGTGCCGATCACCAGACCGGCGGGGTAGGGGTGCAGCGCCTCCGCGATCAGCTGCTCGCTGACCACCGGGCCGTAGGAGTCGGCGGTGTCGATGAAGTCGACGCCACCCTCGATCGCGGCGCGCAGCACGGCCAGGGCGCCGTCGTGGTCGGCGGGCGGGCCCCAGACACCGTCACCGGTGATCTGCATGGCGCCGTAGCCGAGGCGGTGCACCTCGAGGTCACCGCCGAGCCGGAAGGTCGGGTTGGTCTGGACAGTCGTGGTGGGGGTCATGTCCGACTCAACCGGGCCTACCCTTGGCCTGTTCCGGCCATGGGTTGTGAGTGATCAGACACGGCTCTCGTGCATGCCGCTGACCTGGGCGGGCACCCGTGCCCCGTCGTCGAAACGGCCGCCGCGGTCGTGCCCCCAGCTCCCGTCGGCGCGCACGAGGAGCACGGCCAGCAGGATCGCGACGGTCGCCGCGGTCCCGATCAGGGTGGAGCGGGCCCAGCCGCCCGGCACCCGCATGGCGCGGGCCCGGCCGAAGGTGAGCATCAGGGCCGGGACGATCCGGCCGAGCAGGTGCAGCCCCGTCGCGCCGCCCCAGACGATGAAGAAGCCCTGGTGAACGCCGACCCAGCTGAGGCCGAAGCCGAGGAAGGAGATGAAGCTGCGCTGGCCGCTGTCGTTGCCGAGCAGCACGAGCAGCACACCCGACCCGAGCAGGCCGAGGGTCGAGAGCACGACCAGCGGCCCGAGCAGTCGCAGCGCCATCGGCGGCGGCCCGGCGGTCCGGTACGACGCGTCACCGACGTAGTAGCGCAGGATCCGCCAGCCGGTGGTGGCGGTCTTCATCAGCGCGGGCGGGATCAGCAGGGCGCCGATCGCGACGTGCCACGACAGCAGCCCCCGCACGTCGAACAGCGTGAGCAGCTCGACCAAGGAGAGCACGAGCAGGACCAACCCGGTCCAGGCGGTGAGGACGGCGTTGCCGGCGGGGCCTCCGGTGCGGGGGAGCACCGGATCGTCGCGACGTTCCCGACCGGTGGCCTCGGCCACGAGAGCGGCCACGTGCGCGGAACCCAGCTCGCTGACACTCTGCATGTCCACAGGTTCCCGGCGGCCGCTGTGGGGATCCTGTGCGGGCCCTGTGCTGCAGGGAAGCGTGTCCGGCGCGACGTGGCTGCCGGGTCGGGTCAGCGCAGGGCGCCGACCGCGAGCACCAGCAGGGGAGCGACGATCAGCCCGGGAAGCAGGTCGGCCACCGCGATCTCGCGGATCCGCAGGAGCCGGAGCGCCACCCCCACCAGCATCAGTCCGCCGCTGGCGGTCACCGCAGCCAGTCCGGCGTCCGAGAGCACGTTGCCGAGCCCCGCGCCGACCAGGGTGATCGAGCCCTGGACCGCCAGCACGGTCAGAGCGCTGGCCGCCACGCCCCAGCCGAACGACGCGGCGAACGCGATCGCGGCGAACCCGTCGAGGGTGGCCTTGAGGTACAGCTGGTCGGCGCCGTGCCCGAGCCCGTCGGACAGGGAGCCGAGGATGGTCAGGGGGCCGGTGCAGAAGACCAGGGAGGCGGTGACGAAGCCTTCGATGAAGCGAGCCCGGCCCGCCGAGTCCGACGAGTCCGACAGCCGGGCCTGGAGCCAGCCGGCGAGTCCCTCGACGCGCTGCTCGAGCCGGAGCAACGAGCCGATGATCCCGCCCAGCACCAGCGATCCGAGCACGATCAGCAGCGGAGCATGGCTGCCGACCTCGGCCGCGAGGGCGGGGTCGTTGACCGCGACCGCGGACAGACCGGCGATCAGCAGGGTGACCAGCCCGAGCGCGTCGGTCACCAGGTCGCGGGTCCGGGACGGGAGCCGGTGTCCGGCGAGCACGCCGACAGTGGCGCCGAGGAGCACGGTGGCGACGTTGACCGCGGTGCCGGTACCGGTGATCACGGGACTCCTGGGACAAGTCGGGGGCCCTGAGCGTAGTCTGCCGGGTGCGGCACTCACGGGGGGACCGGACGTGCCGCTCCTTCGTTGGCCGGAGGTCTACGGATGAGTCGGTCCTTGGTGACCTTGCGCGAAGCACGTCTGTCGGATGTCGGTGCCCTCGTGGAGCTCTGGCAGCCCTATCTGCGGCGCGGTTCGGAGGACGCGCTCGAGGATCTCGCGTCCGTGATCGAGCACCTCGACCAGCAGCCGGGCCACCGTCTCGTCGTCGCGGAGTACGACGGCGAGTTCGCCGGCGCCGTCTACCTCATGACCTCCACCTACTCGCCGGTCAACCCCGAGCCGGTGCTGCAGGTCCACAATCCCGCGGTGGTCGAGGGCCATCGCCGCCACGGCGTCGGCAAGGCCCTGATGGAGTCTGCCGTCACCTGGGCCGAGGAGCTCGGTGTCGGCCACGTCGCCACGGCGGCCTCGTCGGGCTCGCGTGAGGCCAACCGCTTCATGGCGCGGATCGCGCTGGCCCCGCAGGCGGTCCTGCGGATGGCCCCGACCCCCGCCGTGCGGGCCCGGCTCGCGACCCGGCATCCCGGCACCCGGCAGATGTCGCAGGTGCTCGCAGTACGCCGCACCCTGCGCAGCGCGCGGTCCGTCTCCGGACGCTGACCCGGGCTGCCGGCCCGAACTAGTGCGGGACCCGCTCGCGCGGGATCAGCGCGCAGGTGATCCGGCACGTGCAGACCCGGCGGTCCCGCTCGTCGCTGATCACGATCTCGAAGGACGCCATGGTGCGGCCTGTGTGCAGCGGGGTCGCGACCCCGGTGACGGTGCCCGAGGTCGCCGCGCGGTGGTGGGTGGCGTTGATGTCGATGCCCACCGGCACCCGGTCGGGGGGACAGTGCAGTGCCGATCCGAGGGAGCCGAGCGTCTCGGCCAGCACCACCGAGGCACCACCGTGCAGAAGCCCGAACGGCTGGGTGTTGCCGGCCACGGGCATCGTGGCCACGAGCCGGTCCGGACCCACCTCGGTGAGCACGATCCCCAGCTTGTCGTTGAGTGCGCCCATGCCCTCGGGCATGCCGGCGACGAAGGCTTCGATCTGCTCGTCGGTCATGGCGTCATCGTGGCAGACGGCCTGTCGGCGGCTGTGGATAGAGTCGGCAGGTGCCTGACCCCGCCTCCCTGACCGCGACCCAGACCCGGCCCCGGCTGCTCCTGCTCGACGGCCACTCGATCGCCTACCGCGCGTTCTACGCGCTCCCGGTGGAGAACTTCTCGACCACCACCGGCCAGCACACCAACTCGGTCTTCGGGTTCACCTCGAGGCTGATCAACGTGCTGCGCGACGAGCAGCCGACCCACATCGGCGTCGCCTTCGACAAGTCGCGGCAGACGTTCCGCCTCGCGGAGTACGCCGAGTACAAAGCAAAGCGCAACAAGACGCCCGAGGAGTTCTCCAGCCAGCTCCCCTTGATCAACGAGGTGCTCGACGCGCTCCGCATCCGGCACCTGGCCCTCGAGGGCTACGAGGCCGACGACATCATCGCCACCCTGGTCACCGAGGCGCTCGCCGAGGACATGGAGGTGCTGATCCTCACCGGCGACCGCGACTCGCTCCAGCTGGTCACCGAGCACTCGACGGTCCTCTACCCGATGCGCGGGGTCTCCGAGCTGGCCCGGATGACCCCCGACGCGGTCGAGGCCAAGTACGGCGTGCCCCCGCACCGCTATCCCGAGCTCGCCGCGATCGTCGGCGAGACCTCCGACAACCTGCCCGGCGTGCCCGGGGTCGGTCCCGGCTTCGCGGCCCGCTGGATCAACGAGTACGACGGACTCGACAACGTGATCACCCACGCCGACAAGATCGCGGGCAAGAAGGGCGAGGCGCTGCGCGACCACCTCGGCGACGTGATCCGCAACCGCCGGCTCAACGCGCTGGTCCGCGACCTCGACCTCGAGCTCGGCCCCCATGACCTGGAGGCGCAGTCGTGGGACCGCGACCTCGTGCACACCCTCTTCGACTCCTTGGAGTTCCGGGTGCTGCGCGACCGGCTGCTGGAGTCGTGGGACGTGCAGGACGCCACCCTCATCGACGACTCCGGCTTCGACCTCCAGGGCGCCCGGCTCGGAGCCGGCGAGGTGGCCGGCTGGCTCGACACCCATGCCGGGGCCGCGGTCCGCACCGGCGTGACCGTGCAGGGCTCCTGGGGCGCCGGCACCGGCGAGGTGCGCGGCCTCGCGCTGGCCGCGGCCGATGGCCAGGCGGCCTGGATCGACGCGACCGAGGTGTCACCAGACGATGACGCAGCGGTGCTGGGCTGGCTCGGCGACCCGAGCCGCGCCAAGGTGCTCCACGACGCCAAGGGGCCGATGCTGGCGCTCGCCGCGCGTGGCTGGTCCCTGCGCGGGCTGGTCAGCGACACCGCCCTCGCGGCCTACCTCGTCCGGCCCGACCAGCGCTCCTACGACCTCGCCGACCTCACGCTGCGTTACCTCAAGCGCGAGCTCAAGAGCGGCGTGGCCGACGACTCCGCCCAGGAGCAGCTGAGCCTCGACGTCGAGGGCGCCGGCGGTGACGCCGCCGACACCGCGATGCTGCACGCGCGTGCCGTGCTCGACCTGGCCGACACCCTCGACGGAGAGATCGAGCAGACCGGGGGCACCACGCTGCTGGCCGAGGTGGAGCTCCCGCTCGTCGACCTGCTGGCCACGATGGAGCAGGTCGGCATCGCCGTCGACACCGAGCACCTCGAGTCGCTCGAGTCGCACTTCGCCGACGAGGTGCGTGACGCGGCCGCCGAGGCGTTCCGGGTGATCGGCAAGGAGATCAACCTCGGCTCGCCCAAGCAGCTCCAGGTGGTGCTCTTCGACGAGCTCGGGATGCCCAAGACCAAGCGCACCAAGACCGGGTACACGACCGACGCCGACGCGCTCCAGCAGCTCTACGAGAAGACCGAGCACCCGTTCCTGATGGCCCTGCTCCGGCATCGCGACGTGAGCCGCCTGCGGCAGACGATCGAGGGCCTGCTCAAGACCGTCCAGTCCGACGGCCGGATCCACACGACGTTCAACCAGACCATCGCCGCGACCGGTCGGCTCTCGAGCACCGACCCCAACCTGCAGAACATCCCGATCCGCACCGAGGAGGGCCGGCGCATCCGCGAAGGCTTCGTCGTGGGAGGGGGCTACGACTGCCTGCTGACGGCCGACTACAGCCAGATCGAGATGCGGATCATGGCCCACCTCTCCGAGGACGCCCTCCTGATCGAGGCGTTCAAGTCGGGTCAGGACTTCCACTCGATCACCGCGTCGCGGGTGTTCGGCGTCCCGGCGGGGGAGGTCACCGGAGCCCAGCGGGCCAAGATCAAGGCGATGAACTACGGCCTCGCCTACGGCCTCTCGGCGTTCGGCCTCGGCGCCCAGCTGCGGATCGACCCCGGCGAGGCGCGCGGGCTCATGGACGAGTACTTCCTGACCTTCGGCGGCGTCCGCGACTACCTCGCAGGCGTGGTCGACGAGGCACGTCGCACCGGCTTCACCGAGACGCTGTGGGGTCGTCGCCGCTACCTCCCCGACCTGACCAGCGACAACCGGCAGCGCCGCGAGATGGCCGAGCGGATGGCGCTGAACGCGCCCATCCAGGGCTCCGCCGCCGACCTGATCAAGGTCGCCATGCTGCGCGTCGACGCCGCCGTCCGCGAGGCAGCCCTGGCCTCCCGGATGCTGCTCCAGGTGCACGACGAGCTCGTGTTCGAGGTGGCGACGGGGGAGCGGGAGGCGCTCGAGGAGATCGTGCGCCGCGAGATGGGGGCCGCCGCGTCGCTCGCGGTGCCGCTCGACGTCTCGGTCGGCACCGGTCACAGCTGGCACGACGCCGCGCACTGACGAGAGGTCGCGAGCGAAGCCACGGGTGCTCTCCTCGACGGTGGTCGAACGAGCAGCGCCGAAGACTGCTCAGGAGGGGAGTGGCGGCGAGGCGGTCTCGGCGTTGGCCAGCCGGCGGGCATCGGTGATCAGCAGCGCGACCAGAAGGGCGGTGTCGCAGGCGAGCACCAACGTGAGCAGCCCGACCACGCTCGAGGTGGTCAGTCCCACCAGCAGCACCACCACGAAGGCCGCCCACACCAGCAGCACCGGGCGGCGGCCGCTGCGGGCGAGCACGGCGTACACCAGGAGCTGCAGCATCGACAGGACCGTGCCGAGCAGCGCGAACAGCCAGAGCCGGTCGGAGACCTCGGTGTAGGCCGGGCCACCCACGAAGACCAGCGCCAGGCTGCGCAGCACGAACGCGCCGGCCACGCCGGCCACCCCGAGCCCACCGACCAGCAGCAGGCTGCGGCGCAACGCCGGGCCACGGCTCGACTCCGTCGACATCGAGGGGAAAGCGACGATGACGACGAACTGCGGGAGGAACAGCATCGCCTTGGTCAGGATCAGTCCGGCGGCATAGATCCCCGCCTGGTGCGAGTCGAGGGCGTGCCGGGCGACGAGGATGTCAGCGTTCGACAGGGCCAGGAACGCCAGCAGGGCCTGGGAGTTGTGCACGATCTCGCCGAGGATGTCGCGGGTCGGGTGCCGCCGCTCGGTCGGATGCGTCTGGCTCGGCGCGAAGCGCGTGCCCGAACGCAGTGCCCACCAGCCGACCAGCACGGGGAACACCGCGCCGATCGCGACCCCGGCCATCGCGGCGGTCTGGTCGGGCCGCCAGGCGATGAAGGCGCCGCCGACCGCGACCCGGGGGATCCCGATCGCCAGGTAGACCAGTGAGAGCGCGGCCCAGCGCCGCTCGCCCTGGAGGATGCCGGCCTGCGCGCCCATCAGGGTCATGGGCACGGCGGCCACCGCCAGCCAGGCCGCGGTGATGACGCTGTCGAGACGGAGCAGGCGCTCGACCAGCGGGGACAGCACCAGCAGCACCAGCCCGAGCCAGACCGCGGCGCGCCAGCCGACCCGGATGATCTCGTGCTCGATCTCGGCACGATGCTCCGGCTCGGCGGACACCCGGCGGGCGGCGGTGGCCTGCAGGCCCAGCATCAGGACCCCGATGACCAGGCTCGCGGCCAGAAGCGCCGCGACCGCGCCGTACTCGTGCGGGCCCAGTGCCCGGGCAGCCACCACCGTGAAGCCGTACGTCGCGACGTTGGCGACGCTGATCGAGACGGCCATCGAGGTGCTGCTGCGCAGGAAGTCCCGCACTCCACCCCGCGACGTCACGGCAGGCAGCGTATCCGTGCGGGACCGTCCGCCCGCACCCGCCGAGCCCTAGACTCCGCCGGGTGATCGCCCCTGTCGTGCGGTCCATGCGCCCTCGGCAGTGGACCAAGAACCTCCTCGTGGTCGCCGCACCGCTGGCCGCCGGGCGGCTCTTCGACAGTCCGGTGTGGTGGCAGACCCTGGTCGCGTTCCTGGCGTTCTGCCTGGTCTCCGGCGCGGTCTACCTGGTCAACGACTCCCTCGACGTCGCCTCCGACCGGGCCCATCCGCGCAAGCAGCACCGCCCGATCGCCGCGGGCCTGCTGTCGATCAGGAGCGCCCTGGTCGCCGCCGCCGTCGCGACCGTGCTGGCCCTCGCGGCCGGTACGGCGGTGCGCTGGCAGCTCGGCCTCCTGCTGCTCGGCTACCTCGCGCTGCAGGTGGCCTACTCGGTCTGGCTCAAGCACGAGCCGGTGCTCGACCTGGCGGTGGTCGCGGTCGGCTTCCTGATGCGGGCGGTGGCCGGTGGCCTGGCGGCCGGACTCTTCCTGTCCAACTCGTTCCTGATGGTGGCCGGCTTCGGCTCACTGTTCATGGTGGCCGGCAAGCGCTACTCCGAGCTGCACACCCTGGGCAGTGAGGCCGGGACCCGCCGCTCGCTGATCCGCTACACCGACACCTACCTGCGCTTCGTGTGGAGCATCGCCGCGACATCCACCGCCCTGGCCTACTGCCTGTGGGCGTTCGAGCAGCCCCCCGAGACGCTGCCCTGGCAGTCGTTCTCGATCGTGCCCTTCGTGCTCGGCCTGCTCCGCTACGCCGTCGACATCGACGCCGGTCACGCCGCCGAGCCCGAGGACATCGTGCTCGGCGACCGCGGGCTGCAGGCGATCGGGCTGGTCTGGTTCGTGCTGGTCTGCCTCGGGGTGCTCGGTGTCTGACCGCACGCAGTTCCGGGGCTGGGGGCGCACCGCACCCGTCGTGGCCTCTGCCGTCAGCAGCACGCCCGCTCAGGTGGGCGAGCTGCTGCGCGGCGCCGGCCCACGTGGACTCATCGCGCGCGGGCTCGGCCGGTCGTACGGCGACGCCGCCCAGAACTCCGGCGGCCAGGTGCTGCTGCCGATGAGCGGCGAACCGCACCTCGAGGGCGACCGGGTCGTCGCCGCAGCCGGCACCTCGCTCCACGACCTGATGCGCTACCTGCTGCCACGGGGTCGCTTCCTGCCGGTCACGCCGGGCACCCGCTACGTGAGCGTCGGTGGGGCGATCGCCTGCGACGTGCACGGCAAGAGCCACCACGTCACCGGCACCTTCGGCGCCAACATCGACGGCTTCGACCTGGTCACCCCGGACGGCCAGACCCGGGCGGTGACCCCGGGCGGTGATCCGGAGCTGTTCTGGGCCACGGTCGGCGGCATGGGCCTGACCGGCGTGATCACCTCCGCAACCCTGCGCACGATCCCGGTCGAGACCGGCTGGGCCAGCGTCACCACGGACCGGCACGACGACCTCGACTCGTTGATGGCCGCGATGCGCGAGGGTGACGACGCGTGGACCTACTCCGTCGCCTGGGTCGACACCCTGTCCCCGGGTCGCTCCGGGGCCCGGGCCCTGGGTCGGTCCGTGCTGAGCCGCGGCGAGCACGCCCGCCTCGACGAGCTCGACGCCCGCCGCGCCCACACGCCGTACCCCCTGCCGGGCGACCCGAGGCTCGGTGCCCCGCCCGGGATCCCCTCGGGGCTCGTCTCGCGCACGACGGTGCGGGCTTTCAACGAGCTGTGGTACCGCAGGGCGCCGCGGCACCGCTCCGGCGAGCTGCAGACCCTGGCCACGTTCTTCCACCCCCTCGACGGGGTGGCGGACTGGAACCGGCTCTACGGACCGGCCGGCTTCGTGCAGTACCAGCTCGTCGTGCCCGACGACGCCGGCGAAGTCGTCCGTGACGCCGTCGCCACACTCGCGGCCAGCGGGCACGCGTCGTTCCTGGCCGTGCTGAAGCGCTTCGGGCCGGCCAACGACGGGCTGCTGTCGTTCCCGATGGCCGGCTGGACCCTGGCCCTCGACCTCCCCGCCCGCGCCGGGCTGGCCGGGCTGCTCGACCGCCTCGACGACGCCGTCATCGAGGCCGGCGGCCGGGTCTACCTGGCCAAGGACTCCCGGCTGCGAGCCGACCGGTTCGCCGCCATGTATCCCCGCCGCGAGGAGTTCGCGCGGGTCCGTGACAGGGTCGACCCCGGACGAGTCCTCAGCTCCGACCTCGCCCGCCGACTCGACCTGTGACCTCACGACCCTGACCCCTCGACCTCGACCAACCGGACGGAGAACGAGCCCGCCATGATCGACGCACTCGGACGGCCCCAGTCGCTGCTGCTCCTGGGCGGCACCAGCGAGATCGCCCTGGCCACCGCCCGGGCCTGGGCCGACGCCAGGCCGGTGGTGACCCTCGCAGCCCGGCCCGGTGCCGGCCGCGACCAGGCTGTGGCGGCCCTGCGCAGCGACGGCTTCGAGGTGGAGGTGGTCGACTTCGACGCGGAGGACACCGACGCGCACCCGGCCCTGATCGAGGCGATCGCCGCCGTGCGCGACATCGACGTCGCGGTGCTCGCCTTCGGCGTCCTCGGCGACGAGGAGGAGGCCTGGACCGACCACGCCGCTGCGGTCCGCCTGGCCCGGGTCAACTACACCGGCGCGGTGAGCGTCGGCGTCTGCCTGGCCGCGGTGGTACGACGCCAGGGCCACGGCACGATCGTCGCGTTGTCGTCGGTCGCCGGGGAGCGGGTCCGCCGGTCCAACTTCGTCTACGGGTCGACCAAGGCGGGGATGGACGGCTTCTTCATGGGGCTCGGCGAGGCGCTGCGCGAGTACGGCGGCGCGGTGCTCGTGGTGCGACCGGGGTTCGTGCACACCAAGATGACCGCCGGCCGGCCGGCGGCGCCGCTCTCGGTGACCGCCGACCAGGTGGCCGCGTCGATCGTGAAGGGCGTCGCCGACGGCTCGGAGCTGGTCTGGGTGCCGCCGCTGATGCGTGGCGTGATGTCCGGACTGCGCCACGTGCCGCGCCCGCTCTTCCGCCGCCTGCCACTCTGACCCCATGCCCAGCCGCCCGCCCCCACCGCCGCGGGCCCGACGCCTGGGTGCTCACCTGCCCCTGGTCTGGGCGATCGTGCTGGCCTTGGTCGTGCTCGGCCCGGCCCTGGGTCCCGGCTACGTCCTGAGCTACGACCTCGTGTGGGTGCCGCACCTGTCGCTGCGCGGCGACTTCCTCGGCTTCGGCACCGCGCTGCCCCGCGCC
This sequence comes from Nocardioidaceae bacterium, assembly GCA_033854915.1. Lineage (GTDB taxonomy): Bacteria > Actinomycetota > Actinomycetes > Propionibacteriales > Nocardioidaceae > Nocardioides. The sequence continues at coordinate 5,543 of JAWWPM010000313.1, read as the reverse complement.
GTACCGTCCGACGCCGTCGCGGCGGTCCTCGACAACCTCGTGCCCGCGATGCTCCTGGAGAAGATCGCGCTGTTGGCGCCCCTGGTCGCGGCCGGAGCCGGCACGTCCCGACTGGTCGGCGGCTCCTTGGCGGCCCGACTGACGGCGGTCACGCTCGCGGTCTGGAACCCGTTCACCGTCGAGCGTCTCGGGATCGGGCACTGGACCGTGCTGGTCGGGTACGGCGTGCTGCCCTGGCTGGTGCTGGCCGGCCGGAGACTCCGCCACACGGGCCGTCTCCCCGCGGCCGCCTGGGTGCTGGTGCCGCTCGGTGCGCTCAGTGCCAGCGCCGGCCTGGTCTCCGCAGCCGTGCTGCTGGTCAGCGGCTGGCAGCCGGGCGAGGGGCAGCGGCGCCGCAACCTGCCGCTCCTGGCGTGTGCGGTCGCCGGGAACGCGCCGTGGCTGGTCGCCGGCCTGCTGCACGCGGACACCGCCACGGGCTCGGGCACAGCGGTCTTCGCACTGCACCCCGAGGGCAGTCTGCCCGCGCCCCTGGCAGCCCTCGGGCTGGGCGGGATCTGGAACGCCGACGTCGTTCCGGGCTCCCGCGAGACGTTCCTGGCCTGGGTGTCCACGGCCCTGCTGCTAGCGCTCGCGGCGCTCGGGTTCCGCACCTGGCGCCGGTGGCAGGACGGGGAGGCCGGGCGGCTGGGCCTGCTGTGGGCGCTGGGCTTCGTGCTCGCCTGCCTGACCTGGCTGCTGCCCGGCGCCACCGACTGGCTGGCCGGTCACGTCCCCGGTGGCGGCATCCTGCGCGACGGCCCCCGCTGCCTGGGCCTCTGTCTTCCCGTGTACGCCGGGCTCCCCGCGGCCGGCGTCGCGGCGCTCGCCGACCGGGTGAGCGCCACCGACCTCGCGGCGCGGCGCGCGATCGCCGCCGCCGGAGCGCTGCTCCCGCTCCTCCTGCTGTACGACGCGGGGTGGGGGCTCGCGGGCAGCCTGCGGCCCGCGGACTACCCGGCGGCGTGGGCCGAGGTGCGCGACCAGGTCCGGTTCGGTGACGGCGACCTCCTGGTGCTGCCGTTCTCGGCCTACCGCGCCCCGACCTGGAACCACGGGCACACGGTGCTCGACCCGCTCGCGCGCTACCTGCCCACGGACGCACTGACCGCCGACACGCTGGTCGTCGACGGCACTCCGGTGCCGGGGGAGGACCCTCGCGTACCCCGCGCCGAGACCGCGCTGCGGCTGCCGAGCGCCGCGGCTCGCACCGCGGCACTGCTCCACCTCGGGGTGCAGTACGTCGCGGTGGAGACCGACGCCGGCCCCCTGACCGCGCCGTCGTTCGACGCCGCGACGCTGGCGGCGGCCGGCGATCTCCGGGTCGAGCGGCTCCAGGGGACCGCGGTCGCCCGGACCACCTCGACCGGTGCCCGCGTGGCCACCGGCGCCGCATGGGCGGCGTACCTCCTGAGCCTGCTGGGCGGCCTGGTCGTGGCCGGGATCGGCCGGCTCCGGGCGGTGCGTGGGGAGATGCACGCCGGACCCCGCGCGCATGTAGGATGACCGCGGGAGCAAGCGGAGGGACACCCTTTACATGGCCATGGGCAGCTCAGGCAAGATCATCGGCTCGGTCACGAGCATGGTGGTCGGTGGAGTCATCGCCGCCGTCACGATCGTCGGCGTGGTCTCGCACTCGGTGAACTCCTCCTCGGACCGGCCCGGCAACCTCGACAACGCGACGATCCCCTACGGCTCCACCCAGTAGGGAGCCTCGTCAGTCGGTCGACACCCGTTCGCCGGCCAGCGCCCGGAGCACCACCTCGGCGAAGCCCGCGCGGGTCTGGTCCCAGGTGTACCTGCCGCCGTGCGCCACCGCACCCTCGGCGAGGCGCTGCCGCAGCGCGTCGTCGGTGAGGATCCGCCGCAGCGCCTCGACGAACTCCGGCTGGTCGTCGGCCAGCAGGCCGGACGTGCCGTCCACGACCGACTCACGGGTGCCACCCGCGCTCGAGTAGGCCACGGCCGGGGTGCCGGCCAGGGCGGCCTCGCCGACCACCAGCCCCCAGCCCTCCTTGAGCGAGGGCAGGGCCAGCACCCACGACTCCTCGTAGACGCGCTCCTTGGTGGCCTCGTCGGCCTGCCCGAGGAACCGGACGGCGTCTCCTGTGTCGCGGGCCGCGGCGTACGCGTGGAGCTCGGCCTCCCACCAACCGCTCCCGACCACGGTCAGGGTGGTGCCGGGGAGCTCCTTGCGCAGCTCCAGCACGGCGTCGATGGCGTGCTCCACCTGCTTGTGGGGGACCAGCCGGCCCACCACGCAGATGCTGGGTGCCGGAGTCTTCGCCACCGCGATCGGACCGGGCTGGTCGGTGCCGTAGTGGACCACCGCGACCCGGCGCGGGTCGACGCCGAGCTCGGCGAGCTCGTCGCGGGTCGCGCGGGAGCCGGTGACGTACTGGCAGCGGCGGTAGAGCAGGGGCGCGAGGCGCCGCTCGATCCACCAGCCCACCTTGCCGGTGAAGCCGGGGTAGACCACCGGCCACTGCTCGCGGTGCACGTGGTGGACCAGCACCACCACCGGGCGCCGGGTGACCAGCCGGGTGAAGAACGGCAGTCCGTTCTGGACGTCGACCACAAGATCCGGCTGGCCGAGGTCTCCGCGACGCAGCGCCTGCATGCCCCGCGCGTACACCGAGAGCTTGGAGCCACGGCGGACGTAGCGGACACCCCGGATCTCGTCCTCGGGTGGGGCGCCGGCGTGCGCGGCGCTGAAGACGGTGACCCGCGCGCCGCGTGCGGCCAGCCCCTCGGCGACCTCCTCGAGGGCGCGTTCGGCGCCGCCACCCTCGGGATTGTGGGTGTCGCGCCAGCTCAGGCACGCGATCTGGAGGCCGTCGAACAGCCGCGGATCGACGGCGGCCGGATCGCTCATGGGAGGAGGGTACGGCTCACCCCTACGGACCCCCACGGCGGCTCGGGAGGCCGGTGACCGGCCGGTAGGGTGACCGCCATGTCAGTGCGGTCTACGGCCCTCGACCGGCCGGAGACCCGGGTGGCTCCTCCCGAGCAGCCGCCCCCGGCAACGCCCTCCGAGGCGACCCTCACCTCACCCCTGCGCTCTGCCGGCTACGCCGCCGTGCTGACCGCGCTGGCGTTCATCCAGGGCAGCGGCCTGATGGTGGCCGACACCAAGTTCGACCTGCTCACCGCGCCCGGACGGTTCCTGGCCAGGGGGCTCCAGCTGTGGGACCCCGACGCCGCGTTCGGCCAGGTGCCCGACCAGAGCTACGGCTACGCCTGGCCGATGGGGCCGTTCTTCGCGCTCGGCCACCTCGTCCAGATGCCGCCCTGGATGATCCAGCGGCTGTGGTGGGCGCTGCTCCTGTGCCTGGCGTTCTTCGGCATGCTCCGGCTCCTCGAGCGGCTCATGCTGGGCAGCGAGCTGACCCGGCTGGTCGCCGCACTGGTGTTCGTGCTGACCCCGCGGATGACCACCCTGGTCGGCGTCGTCTCGGTCGAGGTCTGGCCGATGGCGCTGGCACCGTGGGTCCTGCTGCCGCTGGTCCGCGGCTCCCAGAAGGGGTCCGTGCGCCGTGCCGCGGCTGTCAGCGCTCTGGTGGTCGGCTGCTGCGGTGGCGTGAACGCGGTGGCGGTGGCCGCGGTGCTGCCCCTCGGCGTGATCTGGATCCTCACCCGCGAGCCCGGTCCGAGACGCTGGCGGCTGCTGGGCTGGTGGACGTTCTTCACGGTGCTCGCGACGGCGTGGTGGAGCGGTCCGCTGCTGCTGCTGGGTCGCTACGCGCCGCCGTTCCTCGACTACATCGAGAACGCCACCATCACCACCCTGCCCACCGACCTGACCCGCAGCCTGCTCGGGATCTCCGACTGGGTCGCCTACTTCGGTGGCCCCGACTTCGGCTCCGGGCTCCACGTCGTCGGTACGCCGTACCTCTTGGTCGACGCGGCGTTCGTCGCCGGGCTCGGCCTGGTCGGCATGTGCCTCCCGGGCAACCCGCACCGGAGGTTCCTGGTGTGGGGGCTGCTGACCGGTCTGATGCTGGTCGGCTTCGGCTACGCCCGCGACCTGCCCGGCCTCTTCGCCGGTGACCGGCTGCACTCCCTCGACCTCACGCTCGCGCCGTTCCGCAACGTCCACAAGTTCGACGTCGTGCTCCGCATCCCGCTGGTGCTGGGCCTGGCCCACGCCCTCACCGAGCTGCCGAGGCTGATCCGCACGCTGGGCTCGGTGGTCACGCTGCGGGTGTTCCGCGTCGCCGTCGGGGCGGCCGTCTTCGCGCTGCTCACGCCCTGGCTGTACGGCGTGATCCCGGCCAGCGGAGGGGTGCAGGTCGTGCCGTCGTACTGGAAGGCGGCCGCGACCTACCTGGCCGCCCACGACGACGGCTCGGTCGCGCTCGAGCTGCCGGCCGCGCCGTTCGGGGTCTACTCCTGGGGCAACTCCCACGACGACGTCCTCCAAGGGCTGGCCACCAGCCCCTGGGCGGTGCGCAACGTGGTGCCGCTGGCCCAACCCGGCAACGTGGTCTTCCTCGACGCGGTGACCCAGGCGGTCGAGTCGGGCCAGCCGCAGCCCCGGCTGGCGTCGTACCTCGCCGCCAACGGCGTCGGCACCCTGGTGGTGCGCAACGACCTGGACCGCGTCCTGACCGGCGCTCCCGACCCGGCATACGTGTCGGCGGTGCTGTCCGCCACCCCGGGCATCACCCTGGTGAAGAGCTTCGGGCCACCGGTCTCGGCTGCGCCGTTCGGCTACGTCGACAACGCGGACAAGACCAGGATCGTGGCGAACAACGGGATCTCCGACCTCGCCCAGTCGATCGACGTCTACCAGGTCCGCGACCCGCGGCCGGCGGCCCTGTCGGCGGTGGGGGAGGTGCTGGTGGGAGACCCGACCTCACCGCTCGACAGCGGGATGGGACAGGTCGGACCCACGCCGCCGCTGCTCGCCGCCGACGCGGCCGGTGCGACCCGCGACATCACCGGGCAGGTGCTCACCGATGACCTCAAGCGGCGGGAGATGAACTTCCCGGCGGTGCGGTGGAACGAGTCCAGCACGTTCACTGCCTGGGAGCCCTTCCGGCTCAGCGGCAAGGAGCAGTCGCACCGGCTGGTCGCCGACGACGCGCGGTGGGACACCACGGCGACCTGGACGGGCGGCATCGCCGGCGTCGAGGCCAGCTCGTCCCAGGCCTTCGCCGACGCCACCCCGCCGTTGGTGATCGGATCCCATCCGGGTGCGGTCTTCGACAACGACCCCGACACCGGCTGGCTGTCGGCGCGGGGCGCCGACCCCAAGCAGCAGTGGTGGCAGGCCGACTTCACCCACAGCCGCAGCGTGGCGCGGGTGTCCGTGGCCGTCTCCGAGGACTCGGTCCCGCTGAGGTCGCTGGTGATCTCCGGAGGGGGACAGTCGCGCACCGTGCCCGCCCCGCGCCCCGGCCGGGAGACGTCGTACGCCGTGGGCCTGCCGAGCACGTCGTCCCTGCGGATCGCGCCCGTGTACACCGGTCCGCTGCTGACCGGTGCGGTCGGGATCAGCG
>JAWWPM010000312.1:0-3575 GCA_033854915.1 Nocardioidaceae bacterium | reverse complement strand
GAGTGGAGCACTCCTACCGCGGGTCGCGCCACATGAGCCAGACGGGCGGGCCGCCCAGCGGCAGCCGCAGCTCGTCGGTGACGCGGAAGCCGAAGCGCCCGTAGAACGCGAGGTTGGCCTCCTTGGAGGACTCGAGATAGGCGGGGATCCCCTCCGTGTCGCACAGCGCGAGGCCCGGGCCCAGGACCGCGGACCCGATCCCCTCGCCCTGGCGCGCCGGCTCGGTGCCGAGCATCGCGAGGTACATGTGGCGCTCGGCGGGGTGGTGGCGCTCCACCCGCGCAACGCCCGCCAGCGCGACCGGCAGGCGCGGCATCAGCGCCGGGCCGACGCTGCGCAGCAGCCGCAGGCCATCGGCCGAGCTCTCGCGCCACTGGTCGGGCAGCGCCCACAGCGCGGCCCCCGTGAGCTCGGCCGTGGTGTGGACCTGGTCCTGCGACAGCAGCCGGTTCAGCTGCCAGGCGAAGAAGCGCTCCAGATAGCGCGGGCGGCTCCCCGCGCGGCGGTAGAACCACGCGGTCACGGGGTCGTCGTCGAACGCCCTGGCGAGCATCTGCGCGAGCGGTTTCACATCTGACCGAATGGCTACTGACACGGAGGCCACAGTCTGGGAGTATCGCCGTACACCATGCGCATCCGGCGTGTCATGCCCCGACGCCACGGGGCCGCGGAGGAGGAAGCGGCCTCGGCGACGCTGACGGTCGAGCGGGCCACCGTGTCGGAGATCGCCCATGGCGACCTGACACTGCTGGACCCCATCGGGATCGAGCAGCTCGACGAGGTCATCGAGGCGATGAACCTCCCGGCGGGCTCGCACGTGCTCGACGTCGGCTGCGGCCGCGGCGAGGTGCTGCTGCGCATCGCCGAGCGCTGGGCGACATGCGGCACGGGCATCGACATCCACGAGCCGTTCGTGGAGGACGCGCGGCTCGCCGCCGAAGTGCGCGTGCCCACGGGCGGCGTGAAGTTCGAGGTCGGCGACGCGAGCACCATGACGCTCGAGAACGAGCACCACGACTACGACATGGCGATCGCGATCGGCGCGAGCCACGCGCTCGGCGGCGACTGGCGCCATGCGCTTCGCACCCTCTCCGGCGTCGTCCCGCCCCGCGGCGGACTGGTGCTCCTCGGCGAGGGCTTCTGGCGCGAGGCCCCGCGCGCGTCCTACCTCGAGGCGCTCGGGGCGACCGAGGACGAGCTGCCCGACCACTTCGCGCTCGTCGAGTTCGCAGCCCAGGAGGGGCTCGACCTGCTCGCGTCGGCGATGACGACCGACGAGCAGTGGGAGACCTACGAGCTCACGCTCATCGACAACGGGCGCAGGTGGGCGGAGACCCACCCCGGCCACCCCCTCGCGAGCGAGATGGACGACTACGTCCAGGCCGCGAGCAACCGCTTCCACGGCCCCGGTGGCCGCGACACGCTGGGTTTCGGACTGTTCCTGTTCGCCCGCAAGGGCTGACACAGGGATGACAGAAAGATCAGCCCTTCGGCTGATGCGGGGCGGACACGCCGCGACCTAAGTTCTGACAGTCCGTCGAATGGAGGAAGCCGTGTCGCAGCGTGGGGTCATCAGACTGCTGTCCGTCGTCGTCGCTTGTGGACTCCTCCTGGGGTCCTTCGCGGCGGTCGCGCCTGCAAAGAGCCTGAGCCCGAAGGCCAAGGCCAAGGTCCGCTCCGAGCTGCGCAAGCAGGTCAACAAGAACCCCCGCGTGATCCAGCGCAAGTCGTTCCTCAAGAAGGCGTCGCTGGTCAACTTCAAGCTGCCGATCACCGTGCGCCTGCGCGGGTCCTCGGTCGCCTCGAACCCGAACCTCGCGAGCATCGATCTCGGCGCCTCCCTCGGCCAGCGCCGCATCGGCCTCGGCGGCAAGCTCGCCGGCGAGATCAGCTTCAAGGACTCCTTCGACGGCGGCGCCCTGGGCAACGTCGACCTCTCGCTGAACCCCGGGCCGAAGTCGCTGTCCACGACCTCCATCCCGCTGCTGTGGAACACGAGCGTCTCGGCCCCCGGCACCAACTGGGACTTCCCGTACACGGGCATCGGCGCCACGGGCTGCGGTGACTTCACTGCGGGCACGTTCCAGGCGCCGTACTTCGCCAACGCGGGCGACGCCGCCGTCGGGTCCCCGGTCGCCGGCTACGTCAGCACCGTCCCCGGCATCGACAACCCCAACCTGCTGACGGCGACCGCCGCGGTCGGCAGCCTCAACAACCTGGGCCCGGACACCAACCCGTTCCCGCAGAGCGCGCAGAGCGTGCCCTACGGGTTCGCCCAGCCGCCGAGCGTCAAGGACTCGGTCTTCCGCACGGCGCCGCTGGACCTCCAGATCGCCACGGCCGGCACCGAGGTGCTCCAGAGCGACGCGTCCACCAACGGCCCGCAGGGCTCGCAGAACCTTGTCGTCGGCAAGTCCGGCGGCCAGGCCAACCTGTTCGGCAACATCCCGGGCAAGACGTACGGCATCGATGTCACGGTCAACCTCGCGACGCGGATCAACTCGGTCCTGCGTTCGATGGACCCGGACCTGATCCCGCTCATCAACGGCCAGAACTGGACGGCGACGTACGCCAACTGCCGCCAGGCCTACACGGGCGCGGTGCAGAACTACATCACCGGCGTGAAGCTCATCGGCAACCTGCGCATCTCCCCCGGCATCACGTCGGACGGGTTCCTGCGCATCGCCAAGGCGACGCTGACGTCACAGGAGCCGGCGCGCATCGCGCTCGCCGCGTGCCTGTCGCCGTACAGCCTCGTCGCGTCCGAGCTCCTGAGCTCGGACACGGTGTCGGTCCCCGTGCCGAACCTCCCGACCAACGACTCAGTCGCCCGCGCGACGCCGAACACGATCAACTGCAATGCCACGCCGACGAAGCTCATCCAGGACGCACCGACGGCGCCACTGACGGCCGCCGCGCTCGCCAACGGGTACTCGACGACCGCCGACGGCTCGCGCGTCTCGGTCTCCGGCGACCTGAACGTGAACAACGTCTCGGCCGACGTGCTCATCGGCGACCACTAGCCAAAGGCGTAACAGCAAGCACGGCGAAGGGCCCGGGCACCGCCGGGCCCTTCGTTGTTAACTCGATCAGCCGGCGGCGACCGCGTCCAGCGCCGCGAGGACCTCGTCGTCGTGCGACTTGGGGGTGACCTTCTCGATCACGTGCACGACGGTGCCCTCGGCGTCGATGACGAACGTCGCCCGCTGCGCGCCCCAGTACTTCTTGCCGTACATCGACTTCTCGGTCCACACGCCGTACGCCTCGCACACCGCGTGGTCCTCGTCGGCGAGCAGGGTGAAGTTGAGGCCCTGCTTGTCATGGAACTTCTTGACCCGCTTCACGGGGTCGGGTGAGACGCCCAGGACGACGGCGCCCGCCCCCTCGTAGTCGGGCAGGTGGTCGCGCACGCCGCACGCCTGCGTCGTGCAGCCCGGGGTGTCGGCCTTTGTGTAGAAGTAGAGGACGACGCGCTGCCCCTAGAGGTCGGAGAGGCGAACGGGGTTCCCGTCCTGGTCGGGCAGGTCGTAGTCGGGGGCGTGCGCTCCCTTGTCGATCACGTGGGGGTCCTCATT
>JAWWPM010000311.1:0-20128 GCA_033854915.1 Nocardioidaceae bacterium | reverse complement strand
GATCCGACGGCTCACCGTCGCGGCGCCGTACAGCCCCGCCACGATCACGCAGACCAGGAAGAACACCTTCACGTCGGTGCGGTCGGCCGCCAGCCCCCACACCAGGCCGGCCACGAGGAACCCGTTGTAGAGCCCCTGGTTGGCCGCCAGCGACTTCGACTCCTCCGCGAACGCGGCCTCCAGCCCGAAGGTCCGCCGGCCGGTCGGCGTGGTCCACAGGAACATCTCGAGGACCAGGAAGTAGAGGTGCAGGGCGGCGACCAGGCCGACCAGGATGTCGGCGACGATGTTCACCCCCGCAGCATGGGGCCTACGCGGGCTGCGGCGCCACCTTCGGCGCACGTGGCTTGCGCCGCGCGACAGCGACGCCGACCAGCGCCAGCGCGCCGCCGGCGTACGCCATCGTGGGCGGCACCTCACCGAGGAAGAGCCAACCCAGGAAGATCGTCAGCGGCGGCACGAGGTAGGTGGTGATGCCGAGGCTGCTCGCCGTCATCTGCCGCAGCGCGAAGGCGTACGTCGTGAACGCGATCGCGGTCGGGAACACCCCCAGGTAGATCACCCACCAGACATCGGACGCGCTTGCGTGGGCGGTGTCATGAGCCAGCTGACCCGCGAACGGGAGACAGGCGACGGCGCCGATCGTGCAGGCCAGCCAGGTCACGTGGATCGCGGAGAGCCGCGAGACCAGTGGCTTCTGCACGACCAGGGAGATCGAGTAGACGAGGGCCGCCAGCAGGCACAGCCCGACCCCGACCAGGTCGTTGTGGCCACCGGGCTGGGAGAGGCCGATCAGCACCACGCCCGCGAACGCCAGGCCCAGCCCCAGGGCCAGCCAGCCGGTGAACCGCTCGCCGAGGAACAGCGTGGCCAGCAGTGCGATCAGCACCGGTGAGATCTGGATCAGCATCGCCGCGGTGCCGGCGTCGACGTGGCGCTCGCCCTGGTTGAGCGAGACGTTGTAGACGCCGAACCAGAGCACCCCGATCACCACCAGCGACAGCCAGTCGCGACGGCTGGGTCGCGGCAACCCGCGCGAGAGGGCGACGGCTCCCAGTGCGACCGCGCCGACGGCCAGACGACCCAGGGACAGGGAACCAGCCGAGAAGTCGTGACCGAGGTGCCGGATCGCGACGAAGGCAGACGCCCACAGCGTCAGGGTCACGACGACGGCGGCCACGGGCAGCCAGGGACGGCGGGAGTCATCGGTAAGAACCACCTGTCCAGACTAGGCAGTACCACCGACAACGTTCTCGCGGTTTTCGGACGGGGCAGCGGACGACGACCCTGGGGAGGGGTCAGCCCAGGGTGCTGGCGCGGGCGACCAGCTCGGGGACGAACACCACCTGCTCGTGCAGATGGCGTTCCATCGACTCGTCCACGACGAGTCGGGCAGCCGTGCTCCCGAGCTCCTGCCGGGGCTGCCGCACCGAGGTCAGGGGCACCGCGGCGGCCGCGGCGAAGTCGATGTCGTCGTAACCGACGATGGCGATGTCCTCCGGCACCCGCCGTCCGGCCCGGCTGCACTGCTGAAGCAGCCCGAGGGCGGTGATGTCGTTCGCACAGAACGCGCCCGTCGGCTGGCGCCGACGGGGGAGCCCGAGCAGCCGTTCGCCCGCCTCCCGGCCGGCGGCGACCGTCAGCTCGTCCGTGCTCAGGAGCACGAGGTCGTCGGGAGACAGACCGGCATCGGCCCAGGCGGCCCGAGATCCCGCCCAGCGGTCCTGGATCTGACCCAGCGTCGGTGGTCCGCCGATGAAGGCCACCCGGGTGTGGCCGAGGTCGATCAGGTGCTCCACGGCGAGGCGTCCGCCCAGGGCGTCGTCGACCGAGACGGTGCAGAACTGCCCGGCGCCGCGGGTCCGGTCCACGATCACCACCGGGGTGCCGCGCTTGACGATCTCAGCCAGCGTTCCGGACTCGGGGTCCACGGGCGTGATCAGGATCCCCTGCACCCGTTGCTCCTGCAGATGTTCGAGATGCGCCAGCTCACGCTCGGCGCTGCCGGCGCTGTTGCAGATGAACAGCGACAGCTGCTCGGCCATCGCGGCGTCCTCGATGCCCTGCGCGACGTCGGTGAAGAACGGGTTGCGGGCATCGAGCATGACGTAGGCCAGCGCGCGGCTGCGACCGGCCCGCAGCTGGCGGGCGCCCTCGTTGCGGACGAAGCCGAGCTCGGCCATCGCCTGCTCCACGCGCTCCCGGGTGGCCGGCCGCACCCGCTCGGGCCGGTTCAGCACGTTGGACACGGTGCCGAGGGAGACGCCCGCGGTGGCGGCGACGTCCTTGACGGACGCGCCGCGGCGCAGGTTGAACTGTCGTCCGGGCATCCGACCTCCTTTGAAACGTGTGTAGCGCAGCCTAGACCGTCCGAGGACCAGTCGGCCGGTTCCACCGTGACCGTGGCTGAAACCTGAGTGAAATAGATGATTGACGATCTCTGTGACGTGCGTTACTGTCCGTTGAAACCTTTCAATTCAGGAGTTCACGAATGCCCGAGAACCCCACGCTGGAGCTGCAGGACGTCGCCAAGGCGTTCGGTTCTGTGCTGGCGTTGCGTTCGGGCACCCTGACCGTCTTTCCGGGCTCGATCCACGCCTTGGTCGGCGAGAACGGTGCCGGCAAGTCCACGCTGGTCAAGGTGGTCGCGGGCGTGTACCGCCGCGACGCAGGCGAGTTCCGCCTCGGTGGAGAGAGCGTCGACTTCGGCTCGACCGCCGAGTCCAAGGACGCGGGCATCGCCGTGATCTACCAGGAGCCCACGCTCTTCCCGGACCTCTCGGTCACCGAGAACATCTTCATGGGCCGTCAGCCCGTCGGCAGCTCGAGGCGTATCGACAAGCCGGCGATGTACGGCGAGGCGCGTGGCCTCTTCCAGAGGCTCGGCGTCGACATCGACCCCCGGCGTCAAGCGCTCGGGCTGTCGATCGCCGACCAGCAGATCATCGAGATCGCCAAGGCGATCTCCCTCAACGCCCGTCTGCTGATCATGGACGAGCCAACCGCCGCGCTCAGCGGGAACGAGGTGGAGCGGCTCTTCGCCGTCGCCCGTAGCCTGCGGGACGAAGGGCGCGCCCTGGTGTTCATCTCGCATCGCTTCGACGAGGTGTTCGCCCTGTGCGACACGGTCACGGTGATGCGCGACGGCGCCTATATCTCCACCGACGCGGTGGCCGAGACCACCGAGGCCGCCATCGTCTCCAAGATGGTCGGACGCGAGGTGGACGACCTGTTTCCCAAGTCGGCCACGGAGGTCGGCGACGTCGTGCTGGAGGTGCAGGGCCTGAACTCGTTCGGCGAGTTCCACGACATCTCGTTCCAGGTCAGGGCCGGCGAGATCGTCGGCCTGGCCGGCCTGGTGGGCGCCGGTCGCAGCGAGATCGCCCGCGCCGTCGTGGGCGTCGACCGCTACGACTCCGGCTCCGTCACCGTCGCGGGCAAGCGCGTCCGCGGCGGCCATCCCAGGTCCGCGATCCGGGCCGGCGTGGCGTTCGTCCCCGAGGACCGTCGCCAGCAGGGGCTGGTGCTCGAGAGCTCGGTGGCGCGCAACATCGCCTCGGTCATCCGCTCGGGACTGAGCCGCTCGGGGCTGCTGACGAACGGGGTGGAGAACACCGCGGCGGGTCCGTGGGCCGCACGCCTCCAGGTCAAGACCAGCGCGCTCGACATGAAGGCCGTGACGATGAGCGGCGGCAACCAGCAGAAGGTCGTCATCGCCAAGTGGCTGGCCACCAACCCCCGGCTGCTGATCATCGACGAGCCCACACGGGGGATCGACATCGGCACCAAGGCCGAGGTGCACCGGCTGCTCTCCGAGCTGGCCGGCCAGGGCATGGCCATCCTGATGATCTCCAGCGAGCTTCCCGAAGTCCTCGGCATGGCCGACCGGGTCCTGGTCGTCTGTGAGGGGCGGATCACTGCCGACATCCCGCGGGACGACGCCACCCCGGAGAACGTCATGCGCGCCGCCACCAGCTTCAGCGACACCGAGGCCAAGGAGACTGCATGAGTACGACGACGCTCGTCGCGCCCAGCGCGCAGCCGCGGGTCACCCGGATCGTCACCGCGATCACCCGATCCCGCGAGCTCGCCATCGCCCTGGTCCTGGTCGTGATCCTGCTGGCTGCGACGACGAAGCGGCACACGTTCCTGTTCAGCCACGACGGCTGGCGCGACACCCTGCTGTCGCCGTCCATCCTCCTGGTGCTCGCCATCGGCGAGATGGTCGTCATCGTCACCCGCAACGTCGACCTGTCGGTCGGCTCCACCCTGGGGATCTCGGCCTACGTCACCGGCAAGATCTTCATCGCCCACCCGGGGATCCCGCTGATCGCGGTGTTCGTCGCCGGACTCCTCGTCGGTGCCGTCCTGGGCGCCATCAACGGCCTCCTGGTGACGATCTTCAAGGTCCCGGCGCTGGTGATCACGCTCGGCACGCTCTACATCTACCGCGGCTTCCTGACCCACGAGCTCGGCAGCGGCCGGATCAACGCCGACGACTTCCCGGCGAACTTCCAGAAGCTCGGGACCCAGCAGATCCTGACGATCCCGGTGCTCACCCTGATCGGACTGTTCGCCCTCGTACTGGTCGGCTACTACCTGCAGACCGCGCGCGGCGGTCGGGAGCTCTATGCCGTCGGCTCCGACCCCGACGCCGCCGTTCTCTACGGTCTGCCGACGGGGCGGCGGGTGTTCGGTGCCTTCGTGCTCTGTGGCTCCCTGGCCGGCCTGGCCGGCGTGTTCTCGGTCGCCCGCTATGCCACCGCGTTCTCCGGGACCGGGCTCAACCTCGAGCTCCAGGCGGTCGCGGCGGTGGTGATCGGCGGGGTGGCGATCTTCGGCGGTAGCGGCACCGTGTGGGGCGCCGCCATCGGCGCCTTCCTCCTGATCACCATCGACCGGGCGCTGCCGATCCTCGGCATCAGCGACTTCTGGCAGGGGGCGGTCGTCGGGGCCCTGATCCTCGGCTCCATCTGCCTGGACCGCCTGCTGTCGATGCGTCGTACCCATCGACTGATCGAAGCGAGGGACGACGCATGAGCACCACTGCCGACCGAGCCACCGCGCCGGCGAGCTCGCGCACCTACCCGGCGTACTCGCGGCCCTGGGTGCTGCGGACGCTGCTCACCCGCGAGTTCGCGGTGATCGCGCTCCTGGTGCTCGTCTACGTCTACTCCTCGGTCAACATCGCCTACTTCGACAGCTCGCTGACCATCTACAACCTGCTCCGCGACAACGCGCCGATCCTGATGATGGCCCTGCCGATGACGCTGATCATCATCACCGGCGAGATCGACCTGTCCGTCTCCAGCACCCTGGCCGTGAGCGCCGCCACTGCTGGCGTCCTGGTCAAGGAGCACAGCGTCCCCATCGGCCTGGCCGTCGTGATCGCGCTGCTGCTCGGCTGCGTGCTCGGTGCCCTCAACGGCTTCCTCGTCGCGTACGTCGGGCTGCCGTCCCTGGCGGTCACGATCGGCACGCTCGCGCTCTACCGCGGCCTGACGGAGGGCCTGATCCAGACCAACCGCATCGCTCAGTTCCCGCCCTCCTGGCAGGACCTCGCGAGCAAGCACCTGGGCGGTGTCACGAGCCCGTGGCCACTGGTGCTGGTCCCGATGGTGGTGCTGACGATCGTGTTCGGCCTACTGCTCCACTTCACGACCTTCGGGCGTGGCGTCTACGAGATCGGCAACAGCTCGGAGGCTGCGCACTTCTCGGGTGTCGAGGTGGCCCGCACCAAGTTCCTGCTCTTCGTGCTCAGCGGCCTGGTCGCGTCGTTCGCCGGCATCTACGTGATGCTCCGCGCCGACTCGGTCGCCACGGACACCGGCACCGGCACCGAGCTCAAGGTGATCGCGTCGGTCCTCCTCGGCGGCGTCTCCATCTTCGGCGGCCGGGGTGCGATGCACGGCGTCATCGCCGGAGTGCTTCTCATCGCGGTGCTCAACAGCGCCCTGCTCCTGGACAACCAGGGCTCCGAGATCATCCAGATCATCATCGGCCTGCTGCTGGTGGTCTCGGTGATCTCCTCAAGTCTCCTGCAGCGGATCCGAAGTCTGGTTCCGCGGCGGGTACCGGCCATCAGGCCGACGAACGCGCCGACAGCCGGCGACGAATCCCGAAAGGTAGCCCCATGATCCACTCGAAACGGTTCGCCGCAGGAGCGGTGCTGGCAGTAGTTGCCAGCCTCGGCCTGGCCGCTTGCGGCAGCAGCAACAGCAGCACCCCCGCGGCCACCGGCGGCAGCTCGACCGGCGGCAGCAGCAGCGACGTCTCCGTCACCTTCCTCCCGAAGAACCTGGGTAACCCCTACTTCGAGATCAGTGACGCAGCCGGACAGAAGGCCGTCGAGGCCTTCGGTGGCACCTACAAGGAGGTCGGTCCGGACACCGGCACCCCGGACGCGCAGGTGCCGTTCATCGACACCGCGGCGCAGCAGCACGTCGGCGCGCTCGTGATCTCGGCGGACGACCCCACGGCACCCTGCGACTCGCTGAAGTCGGCCATGGACGCCGGCACCAAGGTCATCACCTTCGACTCCGACACCGATCCCACCTGTCGCGACCTGTTCATCAACCAGGCGGCTGCCGACGGCATCGCCAAGGTCGAGGTCGACATGATCGCGGAGCAGATCGGTGACGCGGGCCAGATCGCCATCCTCTCCGCCAGCGCCAACTCGACGAACCAGAACGCCTGGATCGCCCTGATGAAGAAGGACCTGGCGGCCGACCACCCGAACATCCAGCTGGTCGACACGGTCTACGGCAACGACGACGACCAGACGTCGTTCGACAAGACCGCGGCGCTGCTCTCCGACCACCCCGACCTCAAGGGCATCATCGCGCCCACCACGGTCGGCATCGCGTCCGCAGCCCGCTACCTCTCGACCTCGCAGTTCAAGGGCAAGGTCGCGCTGACCGGTCTCGGCACGCCGAACCAGATGCGCGCCTACGTCAACGACGGCACCGTCAAGGAGTTCGCGCTCTGGAACCCGGGCGACCTGGGCACCCTCGCGGCGTACGCCGCCAAGGCCATGGTGGACGGCACCATCACCGGTGCCGAGGGTGACTCGTTCACCGCCGGCGACCTGGGCAAGTTCACGGTCGGCAAGGACGCAACCGTCCTCCTGGGCGACCCGTTCAAGTTCAACAAGGGCAACATCGCGCAGTTCAAGTTCTGAGGAACTGCTGACAGTGCCGGCCGGCGGTCCGCGGACCGTCGGCCGGCCACCCACCCGCTCATCAGCCCCACCAAGTCGTCGCGGAGGTGCGTCATGCGCGTGTGCTTCCAGCTCCAGGTCAAGCCGGACCGTATCGACGAGTACCGGCGACGCCACGCCGCGGTCTGGCCGGAGATGCTCCGGGCGCTCGCGGACACGGGCTGGCACAACTACTCGCTGTTCCTGCGTGACGACGGGCTGCTGATCGGCTACGTCGAGACGCCGTCCATCGCGCAGGCACAGGCGGGGATGGCGGCCACCGAGGTCAACGCCCGGTGGCAGGCCGAGATGTCGGAGCTCTTCGAGGACCTCGAAGGGCTCGCACCGGACGAGGGCTTCCTCGTCCTAGAAGAGGTCTTCCACCTGGAGGACCAGCTGGCCGCGGTGGACGACACCGGCCGGGCAGCGACCAAGGGAGACGAACTCAGATGACCACCTTCGGCGACATCGCCGGCCGGCTCGAGGGCCAGGCGATCGAGGTCCCGTCGTGGGCCTACGGCAACTCGGGCACCCGCTTCAAGGTCTTCGGCAGCCCGGGAACTCCCCGGACCGTGCAGGAGAAGATCAGTGATGCCGCCGAGGTGCACCGGTTCACGGGGCTCTCGCCCTCGGTCGCTCTGCACATCCCGTGGGACCGGGTCGACGACTACACCGCGCTGCGTGAGTACGCCGAGGGGTTGGGCATCCGGCTCGGCACGATCAACAGCAACACCTTCCAGGACGACGACTACAAGCTCGGCAGCCTCACCCACGGCGACCCGACCATCCGGCAGAAGGCGATCGACCACAACCTCGGCTGCATCGACGTGATGGACGCCACCGGCTCCCGCGACCTGAAGATCTGGCTGGCCGACGGCAGCAACTACCCCGGGCAGGACGACATGCGGGCCCGGCAGGATCGGCTCGCCGAGTCGCTGGCCACCATCTACGCCAGGCTCACCGGCGACCAGCGGCTCGTGCTGGAGTACAAGTTCTTCGAGCCGGCGTTCTACCACACCGACGTGCCCGACTGGGGTACGTCGTACATCCAGTGCCTGGGCCTCGGGGACCGCGCCGTGGTCTGCCTCGACACCGGACACCACGCGCCCGGCACGAACATCGAGTTCATCGTGATGCAGCTGCTGCGGCTGGGAAAGCTCGGCTCCTTCGACTTCAACAGCAGGTTCTACGCCGACGACGACCTGATCGTGGGGGCGGCGGACCCGTTCCAGCTGTTCCGGATCCTGGTCGAGGTCGTGCGGGGCGGTGGCTACGGGCCCGCCAACCCCGATGGGCACAGCGAGGTCGCGTTCATGCTCGACCAGTGCCACAACATCGAGAAGAAGATCCCCGGCCAGATCCGCTCGGTGCTCAACGTGCAGGAGATGACGGCCCGGGCGCTGCTCGTGGACGTCGACGAGCTGGCGAAGGCGCAGCTGGCGGGTGACGTGCTGGCCGCGAACGAGATCTACATGTCGGCCTTCTACACCGATGTCCGCGCCGACCTCGCCGCCTGGCGCGAGGAACGCGGGCTCCCGGGAGACCCGACCCGCGCCTACCTCGCCAGCGGTTACCAGGAGCAGATCGAGTCCGACCGCGTGGGCGGCACCCAGGCGGGCTGGAGCTGAGCACGACCGACCACCCCGACCCCGCACGCACTGACCAGCCAGAGAGAGCAACGATGAGCAACTCGACACCGGCCGAGCTGATCGACCGGTCCAACCGGCTCGGCGCGGATCCGAAGAACACCAACTACGCCGGCGGGAACACCTCCGCGAAGGGCACCGAGACCGACCCGGTCACCGGCCAGGACGTCGAGCTGCTCTGGGTCAAGGGCTCCGGGGGCGACCTGGGGACGCTGACGAAGAGCGGGCTGGCGGTGCTGCGCCTCGACCGCATGCTCGCACTCGTCGACGTCTATCCGGGCCTGGACCAGGAGGACGAGATGGTCGCCGCGTTCGACTACTGCCTGCACGGCAAGGGTGGTGCGGCGCCGTCGATCGACACGGCCATGCACGGGCTCGTCGACTCCGCGCACGTCGACCACCTGCACCCCGACTCCGGCATCGCGATCGCCACCGCGGCCGACGGGGAGAAGCTGACGGGTGAGATCTTCGGCGACAAGGTGGTCTGGGTGCCGTGGCGCCGACCGGGCTTCCAGCTCGGGCTCGACATAGCCGCGATCAAGGCCGAGCACCCCAAGGCCGTTGGCTGCATCCTCGGCGGGCACGGCATCACGGCGTGGGGCGACACCTCCGAGAAGTGCGAGCGCAACTCGCTCTGGATCATCCGGACCGCCGAGCGCTACATCAGGAAGCACTCGAAGAAGAACCCGTTCGGCGCCAGGTTGAAGCGGTTCGAGCCGCTCGCGCCGGCACAGCGGCGCGCCCGCGCCGCCGAGCTGGCGCCGATGCTGCGGGGCGTCGCCTCGCAGGACCGGCCGATGGTCGGCCACTTCACCGACGACGCCGTCGTGCTCGACTTCCTGGCCTCGCGCAACCACCCCCGCCTGGCCGAGCTCGGCACGAGCTGCCCCGACCACTTCCTGCGCACCAAGGTCAAGCCTCTCGTGCTCGACCTGCCACCGAACGCGTCGCTGGAGAAGGTCAAGGCCCGCGTCGCCGAGCTGCACGCGTCGTACCGCGCGGACTACCAGGGCTACTACGACCGCAACGCGACGCCGGGGTCACCGGCGATCCGCGGGGCCGATCCGCTGATCGTGCTGGTACCGGGCGTCGGGATGTTCTCCTACGGCGCGAACAAGCAGACCGCGCGCGTGGCGGGTGAGTTCTACGTCAACGCGATCAACGTGATGCGCGGCGCCGAGGGCCTCTCGACGTATGCCCCGATCGACGAGTCGGAGAAGTTCCGGATCGAGTACTGGGCGCTGGAGGAGGCCAAGCTGCAGCGGATGCCGAAGCCGAAGCCGCTGGCGACCCGGATCGCGCTGGTCACCGGCGCCGCCTCGGGCATCGGGAAGGCGATCGCCACCCGCCTCGCCGCCGAAGGTGCGTGTGTCGTCATCGCGGACCTGTCACTCGAGAAGGCACAGGCGGCCGCGGCCGTGATCGGCGGCAGCGACGTCGCCGTCGGGGTGGCGGTCGACGTCTCCGACGAGGCGGCCGTGCAGGCTGCCGTCGATGCCACCGTGCTCGCCTTCGGCGGCCTCGACCTGGTGGTGAACAACGCCGGGTTGTCGCTCTCCAAGTCGCTGCTCGACACCACGGTCGCCGACTGGGACCTCCAGCACGACGTGATGGCCAAGGGCTCCTTCCTGGTGTCCCGGGCCGCCGCGCGCGTGCTGATCGACCAGCGCATGGGCGGCGACATCGTCTACATCTCCTCCAAGAACTCCGTCTTCGCCGGGCCCAACAACATCGCCTACTCGGCGGTCAAGGCCGACCAGGCCCACCAGGTGCGGCTGCTCGCGGCCGAGCTGGGCGAGCACGGCGTCAAGGTCAACGGCATCAACCCCGACGGAGTCGTCCAGGGGTCCGGGATCTTCGCCGGCGGGTGGGGCGCCCAGCGCGCCGCGGTGTACGGCGTCGCCGAGGCCGAGCTCGGGAAGTTCTACGCCCAGCGGACCCTGCTCAAGCGCGAGGTCCTGCCCGAGCACTGCGCCAACGCGGTGGTCGCGCTGTGCGGTCCCGACCTGACCCACACGACCGGCCTGCACATCCCGGTCGACGCGGGTGTCGCGGCGGCGTTCCTGCGATGACGGGGCTCCGGGTCGCGGCCGTCGACCTGGGCGCGACCAGCGGCCGGGTGATGGCGGCGACCGTCGGTGAGGGCGCGCTCGAGCTGTCGGAGGTGCATCGCTTCCCGAACGCGGCCGTGGCCGAGGGTGACTCACTGTTCTGGGACGTGCAGGCGCTGCGCAACGGGATGCTCGACGGGCTGGCCGAGATCGCCGCCAGTGGCCGCGTGGACGGGATCGGGATCGACTCGTGGGCCGTGGACTACGGCCTGCTCGACGTGCACGGTGTCCTCCTCGGCCGGCCGCACAGCCACCGTGACCGGCGCACCGACGGGGTCGGCGAGCGGGTGGTCGCCGAGGTCGGTGCCGCCGAGCTGTACGCCGTCAACGGCCTGCAGCAGCTGCCCTTCAACACCATCTACCAGCTCGTCGCGGCGCGCGGCACCCCCGAGCTCGATGCGGCTCGCACCCTGCTGCTGCTGCCCGACCTGCTCGGCTACTGGCTGACCGGTGAGGTCGGGGCCGAGCGCACCAACGCCTCGACGACCGGCCTGTACGACGTACGCAGCCAGGCGTGGGCCACCGACCTGGCCGCCCGGGTCGGCATCCCCTCGACGCTGCTGCCTGCGCTGCGCGATCCCGGCTCGGTGATCGGCCCGGTGCTCGCCTCCGCCGCACCCGAGCTGGCCGGCGTCCCCTTGATCGCGGTCGGCTCCCACGACACGGCCTCCGCGGTGGTCGGCGTCCCGGCGGGCGACGAGCCGTTCGCCTACATCTCGTCGGGCACCTGGTCGCTGGTCGGTCTCGAGCTCGATGCGCCGGTGCTGACCGAGGAGGCTCGCCTGGCGGACTTCACCAACGAGGGCGGGGTGGACGGCACGATCCGCTTCCTGCGCAACGTGACCGGACTGTGGGTGCTCTCGGAGTGCCTGCGGGAGTGGCCCGAGCAGCTCGTGGCGCTGCTCGCAGCCGCCGCCGAGGCCCCGCCGCTGCGCACCGTCATCGACATCGACGACCCGCGGCTGCTGCCGCCGGGTGACATGCCCGGCCGGGTCGCGATGCTCGCCCAGGAGGCGGGGGAGCCCGTACCGGACTCGCCGGTCGCGATGACCCGCTGCATCCTCGACAGCCTCGCCCTCGCCTATCGACGCCAGGTGCGCACAGCCTGCCGACTGGCGGGCCGCGAGATCTCCGCAGTGCACGTGGTCGGCGGCGGCTCCCAGAACGCCCTGCTCTGCGCTCTGACCGCCGACGCTCTCGGCCTGCCGGTGCTGGCCGGCCCGACCGAGGCTGCGGCGCTCGGGAACGTACTGGTCCAGGCCCGGGCGCTGGGGGCGGACCTGCCCGACCTGCGGGCGATGCGCGATCTGCTCCGCCGGACCCAGCAGGTGCGCCGGCACGAGCCGGGCGCCGGCCTGGACTGGGATGCCGCCGAACGCCGGCTCCTGGGTGGGTGACGTCCACGTGCCGACCTGTGAGCAGGTGACCTGGGCGCCCGAGGCGGGCGACCTGGACATCCTGCGCCACCTCGCCGATGGGCAGACCGTCGGAGTCGTCGCGCGGCGCGTGGGTCTCTCGGAGCGGACCGTCCGGCGGCGGCTGCGCACGATGGCCGACGAGGCCGGCGTCGACACCACGATCGAGGTCGTCGTGCGTGCGGTCCGGGCCGGGCTGATCTGACGCTCCCTCCGCGGAATGCCGTTGAATCGTTTCCAAACACCGCGGATCCGCGACTGACCGGATGCGGACAGTCCGGTGCCCACCCCTTGTGACGGTGGTCACCCGTCGTCTAGGTTGCGTTTGCAACGTTTCAATTACTTCTCGGGAGCCCCCCATGTCTCGTGCCCGCCCATCTGTCCGCGCCCTCGGCGCCGCTCTCACCAGCCTCGCCCTCGGGCTCGCGCTGGTGCTCTCCATCGGGGCGGGCGCCGGGCCGGCCTCCGCGGCGTCGGCGCCGGCGGTCTCGCTGGACCACCTCCAGGCCAACGGGCGGACGAACCCGCTCGGCATCCCGGGCGACGCGCCCAGCCTCAGCTGGCACGCGGAGTCCGCCGGGCGCGGGGTCGCCCAGACGGCGTACCAGGTGCGCGTGGCGAGCACCGCCGCCGACCTGTCGAGCCCCGACGTGTGGGACTCCGGGCAGGTCGACTCCGACCGCCAGGTCGACGTGCCCTACGGCGGGCCGGCCCTGACGTCGCAGACCCGCTACTACTGGCAGGTCCGCACGTGGGACGGCGACGCCACCCCCAGCGACTGGAGCGCACCCGGCTTCTTCGAGACCGGCCTCCTGTCGGCCTCGGACTGGGTCGGCAGCTGGATCACCGACGACGCCAACGCAGCGTTGAACAAGTGGACCGACTACACGACCACGGTTGACTTCCACCTCGACAAGCTCGCCTTCGGCGTCTACTTCCGCGCCGCGGACACCAACGACGCCTACATGTGGCAGCTCACCGTCAGCGACGGCACCCCGCGCCTGAAGGTCCACAAGCTCAGCGGCGGCACCTTCAGCGTCGTCGAGAACAAGGACATCTCGAGCTTCATCACCACCGACCAGCTGCTCGCGGGCGACCACACCCTCGCCATCAAGGCCGACGGCGGCACCCTGACCACCTCGCTCGACGGCAGCCAGATCGACCAGCGCACCGACAACAGCTTCGCCAAGGGCTACGTCGGCCTGCGGACCTCGCACGATCCCGACGGATCGCCCGAGGTGGTGACCGTGCACTCGGTCGACGTCACGGCCAAGACCGGCGCCACCCTGTTGCACACCGACTTCGCCAACGGCGACAACCCGTTCAGCGCGGGCACCGTCGCCAACGGCGACCTGACGATGTCGGGCGACCTCAACGCGTGGTACGCCCCGCAGCACCCGCTCCCGCTGCTCCGAGACCAGTTCTCCACCGAGCCCGGGAAGACCATCGCGTCGGCTCGCGTCTTCGCTTCCGCCCGCGGTGTCTACCAGCTGAGCATCAACGGCCAGCAGGTCGGCGACGCTCACCTGGCGCCTGGCTCGACCAACTACAACAAGAGGATCCAGTCGCAGGAGTACGACGTCACCGACCTGCTGACCTCCGGCGACAACGCGATCGGCGCCGAGCTCGGCTCCGGCTGGTACGCCGGCCGCGACTTCTGGCTCCAGCCCGGCTACTTCGGCACCGACACCTCCCTGATCGCCCAGCTCCGCATCGACTACACCGACGGCAGTCATCAGGTCGTGGCCACGGACCCGTCCTGGACCACCCACAGCGGCCCCTTCGTGCTGGCTGACAACATCGACGGCGAGTCGTACGACGCTCGGCTGACGCAGCCGGGCTTCGACACGACCGGCTTCGATGCCAGTGACTGGTCTCCGGCCACCGTGGCCGCCGACACCACCGACAAGCTGGTGCCGCAGCCCGACGAGCCGGTGCGGACCTCCCAGGAGCTGCCCGCCCTGGTCCGGACCGAGAACCCGACCGGCTCCTTCATCTACGACCTCGGTCAGAACATGGTGGGCGTCTCCCAGGTGACCATCAGCGGGCACGCCGGTGACACCGTGCGGATCCGCTACGGCGAGGTGCTCAACCCCGACGGCAGCCTCTACACGGCCAACCTGCGCAGCGCCAAGGCGACCGACCACTACACGTTCGCCACCGACGGCACCGTGACCTACACCCCGACCTTCACCTTCCACGGTTTCCGCTACATCGAGATCACCGGCGCCTCCACTGCGCCCAGCCTCTCCGACGTCACCGGTGAGGTCTGGGGCTCCGACCTCGCCGCGACCGGCACGCTGCACACCTCCGACCCGATGCTCAACCAGCTGGTCAGCAACATCTCCTGGGGCCAGCGCGGCAACTTCCTGTCGATCCCGACCGACACCCCGGCCCGCGACGAGCGGCTCGGTTGGCTGGGCGACATCAACGTCTTCTCACCGACGGCTGCCTACCTGCGCGACACCCGGGCGTTCATGGAGAAGTTCTCCGCGGACCTACGCGACTCCCAGCAGCCGAGCGGAGCCCTGCCCGGCGTCGCCCCCGACTACGGCTCCGCCTGCTGTGGCGGTGGCACCGCCTGGGAGGACGCCATGATCACGGTCCCGTACGCCGTCTTCGAGGCGTACGGGGACACCGAACTGGTGCAGCAGAACTACGCCGCGATGCAGAAGTTCTTCGACCACGTGCAGGCCTCGGCCGGCCCGGACCTGATCGACTCCGACCGCAACGTGTACGGCGACTGGCTGAACCTGGGCGACGACACCCCGGCGGGCGTGATCGGCACGGCGTACTACGCCGAGGACGCCCGGATGCTCTCGGAGATGGCGGCCTCGATCGGGCAGGACTCCGACGCGGCGATGTACGCCCAGGTCTCGCACGACGTGCGGGCGGCCTTCGCGGACACCTTCGTCCAGCCGGACGGCACCGTCGGCAGTGGCAGCCAGACCGGCTACGCGCTGGCCCTCGGGATGGACCTCGTGCCTCAGGGTGAGCGCGACGCGGTCGGCGCGAAGTTCGTGGCCAAGGTGCATGCCAGCAACGACCACCTGACCACCGGGTTCGTCGGCACACCCTGGCTGCTGCCCGCGCTGACCTCGATCGGCCAGGACGCGCTGGCCTACCAGCTGCTCGAGACCAAGACCTTCCCCTCCTGGGGCTACGAGATCTCGAAGGGCGCGACCACGATGTGGGAGCGCTGGGACTCCATCAACCCCGACGGCTCCTTCGGCGACGTCAGCATGAACTCCTTCAACCACTACGCCTACGGCGCGGTCGGCTCCTGGATGTACCAGAACATCGGCGGCATCGCGCCCGCCGCGGCCGGCTACAAGAAGATCCGGATTGCGCCGGTGATCGGTGGCGGCCTGACCCACGGGCAGGGCTCCTACGACTCGGCGTACGGCACGATCGCGACGAACTGGAACCTCGCCGGTGGTGACCTGTCCCTGCATGTCGAGGTGCCGGTCAACACGACGGCGGAGGTCGTCATCCCGGCCGACAGCGCGTACGCGGTCACCGAGAGCGGCCACCTGCTCGACAGTGTGGACGGCGTCACCGATGTCAGCAGCGGCGGCGGCAAGGTGACCGTCTCGGTGGGCTCCGGCAGCTACGACTTCGCGGTCACGGCGACCAACACCCGGCTCGCTGCTGTGCTCGACGGCCTGGACGCCCTGTCGGCTCACGTGGCAGACCTGACCGGCCAGGGCGACCTGACCAGCGACGAGCGCAGCCACCTCGACGACGCGATCGGCACGGCGCACGACGACGTGTCGGCCGCGTTGGTGGCCGCCACCGCGGGTGACGAGACTACCGAGATCGGCAAGCTCGAGGACGCGCTCGGCACGGTGACGGCGCTGCGCACCTGGCTCGCCGGCTCCTCGGTCGACGCACCGGTCCGCGGTGACCTCGACCGTCGCCTCGGCACGGTCGAGAACCAGATCGAGCACGCCCTCACCGCAGCGCTGGGGGTCACCGTGACCCTGCCGCCGGTGGCGACGCCGGTCCTGCCGCGCGGCACCGTGAGCGGGACCGTCGAGGTCGCCAACACCGGCGACACCGGCCTGACCGCCCTGCACGGCACGGTCACCGTCGGTGACTGGGGCTCGGCCGACGTCTCGCTGGGGTCCGTCCCCGCCGGTGGCACCGCACAGATCCCGGTCTCGCTCAAGGTCGCGCCGCACCAGGCGCCCGGGTCGTACGACGCGTCCCTGACGCTGAGCCTGACCCGCGGCGCTCAGACGTTCACGCTCACCGACACCACGCCCGGCTGGGTGACGGTGACCTCGGGCGCGAGCCTCGGCGCACCGACGTGGGAGCAGACCGGGCCGGAACCGGTCCGGCACGCGCTCCTCCACGTGCCGGTCACCAACAACGGCGACGCGGCCGTCCGCGGCACGGTGCAGGCCTCGCTGCCGGCGGGTTGGAAGTCCGTGCCCTCGGCCCGGGTCACCGTGCCGCCGGGGCAGACGATCACCGCCGACGTGCCCGTCGTCGTACCCCTCGACCTGGTGGGGGGCCCGGTCGCGACCACACTGACGCTCCGCGACGCCGGCGTGACCCTGGCCACCGAGGACGCAAGCCCGTCGTTCGACCTGGTGACGCCGCCGCCCGCTGATGCGGTGGTCGACCACGTCGACTTCGGCGACAACACCTCCGAGACGGCACACGCCCTGCAGGCCTCACCGAGCAGCGGTACCAACGTCGAGGCCGGCCTGACCCGGCGCTACGCCAACAGCGGCAGCCCGGGCGCGTGGTACTCCGTGCAGCTCGACGTGCCGGCCGGCAAGCCGTTCGTGCTCCGCGACATCGAGACCTTCGACGGGGCGCGGACCAAGAAGTACAACGTCTACGTCGACGGCACCCTCGTGAAGACCCAGCTGGTGCCGCGGACGGAGACCGGCCAGGGCACCAAGACCTACGACGCCCTGATCGACGACCCGACCGTCCTCGACGGGGACGGTGGAAGCGTGCGGGTGAAGTTCGAGTACCCGCTCGACGCGAGCGGGTTCTTCGACCCGTCGATCGCGGACCTGTGGGTGCTCGGCGTGGGCGAGGACGCGCAGGCGCCGGACGTCTCCGCGAGCGTGGCCTCGGCCACCGTCGGCGACAACGGTTGGTACCGCTCGGACGCGCAGGTCCAGGTGGACGCGGTCGACGACACCGACCCCGCACCGCACGTGCAGACCGGCACCGACAACGGCTGGCAGGACTACGTCGGCCCCGTGACGGTCAGCGGCGACGGCAAGCACGTGCTGTCCTACCGGGCCACCGACGCGACCGGGAACACCTCGGGCGCCCGGGCACTCTCGGTCTGGATCGACGGCACCGCGCCCTCGACCACCCTCGGAGTCACCTCCAAACCCGGCGCCGGCACCGCGTCGCTGACCTTCGCTGCCACGGACGCGCTCTCGGGCGTGGCCGGCACGACGTACCGGGTCGACAGCGGTCCCTGGCAGACCGCGGGCAGCGGCCCGGTGCCGGTGAGTGGGTTGGGCGCGCACACGGTCGACTACGCCTCGACGGACCAGGCCGGCAACCCCGAGTCGATGCAGCACACGACACTGACCCTGTCCGACGTCGACACGATCACCGCCCTGGCTCCGCCCCAGGTGACCGGCTCCGCGACGGTGGGTGCGCAGCTGCAGTCCACCACCGGTGCCTGGAACGCCTCGGGTCTGACCTTCGCCCGGCAGTGGCTGCGCGACGGCAAGGAGATCGTCGGCGCCAACGACGCGTCGTATCTCGTGCGCGGTCCGGACAAGGGGCACCGGCTGTCGGTGCGGGTCACGGCCTCGAAGCCAGGGCTGACCTCCGCCTCGTCCACCTCGGCCGAGACCGCCCCGGTGACCAAGGCGAAGTCGGTCGCGAAGGTGGCCGTCGGGCGCACCCGGCTTGTCAACGGCGGCAAGGTCAAGATCACCGCCATGGTGACGGCACCGGTGGGCGCGACCGGACGGGTCCGGTTGCTCGTGGACGGCAAGGTCGTCGCCAAGCCGATGCTCCACCACGGCAGCGCGTCGGCCACCGTGCACGTGCACGGGCGTGGCAAGCATGCGGTGCGGGTCAGCTACCCCGGCTCGCACACCGTCGCTCCTTCGGCCTCGCCGAAGGTCTGGGTCCGGGTGACATGAGGTCCCCCCGGTGAGGACGATGGCCGCGACCCCATGGGCCGCGGCCATCGTCTGCGCCCGGGGGCGATGATGGGACCGTGCCAACCGATGATGGGCCAACCGATGATGGGCCGGCGGGCCATGGGCAGACCCCGATGAAGGTCGCGCTGATGGTGACCTGCGTGAACGACGCGATGTTCCCCGACACCGGCCGCGCCGTCGTCACCCTCCTGCGGCGGCTGGTCGTCGAGGTCGACTTCCCCGAGGCCCAGACCTGCTGTGCCCAGCCGATGGTCAACACCGGCTACCTCGACGAGGCGGTGCCGGTGGTGCGTACCTTCGTCGACGCGTTCGAGGGGTACGACGCGGTGGTGACGCCGTCGGGATCGTGCGCCGGGTCCGCGCGTCACCAGCACTCGGTGGTCGCCCGGCGCTCGGGTGACCCCGGTCTCGAGGAGCGGGTGGCGTCGCTCGCCCCGCGGGTCTACGAGCTGAGCGAGTTCCTGGTCGACCAGCTCGGCGTGACCGACGTCGGTGCCTACTTCCCGCACCGCGTGACCTACCACCCGACGTGCCACTCGCTGCGGATGCTCGGGGTCGGCGACCGCCCGCGCCGGCTGCTCGAGTCGGTGCGCGGGCTCACTCTGGTCGACCTGCCCGGTGCCGAGGAGTGCTGCGGCTTCGGCGGCACCTTCGCGGTCAAGAACGCCGACACCTCGGTGGCGATGGGTGCGGACAAGGCCAGGCACGTCCGGGACACCGGCGCCGAGGTGCTCGTCGCCGGCGACAACTCGTGCCTGATGCACATCGGCGGGATGCTCTCGCGGCAGCGGGCCGGCGTACGCGTCATGCATCTCGCCGAGATCCTCGCCGCGACCGAGGACGACTCATGACCGCGACGTTCGTGGGGATGCCCGCCTTCCCAGCCGCCGCCCGCGCGGCCCTGGCCGACACTCAGCTGCGGCACAACCTGGCGCACGCGACGCACACGATCCGCGACAAGCGGGCCAAGGTCGTCGCCGAGG
Organism: Nocardioidaceae bacterium; assembly: GCA_033854915.1. Lineage (GTDB taxonomy): Bacteria > Actinomycetota > Actinomycetes > Propionibacteriales > Nocardioidaceae > Nocardioides. The sequence goes on along the minus strand of JAWWPM010000311.1, from coordinate 620 downwards.
TGGAGGACTGGGAGGAGCTCCGGCTCGCGGGAGCCCTGGCCAAGGACACCGCCCTGCTGGATCTCGAGCGCCAGTTGGTGCGGCTCGAGGAGACCCTGACCGCGAACGGCGCTGTCGTGCACTGGGCGCGCGACGCGGCCGAGGCCTGCCGGATCGTGGTCGAGGTGGCGCGGGCCCACGACGCGGACGAGGTCGTCAAGGTGAAGTCGATGGCAACGGCGGAGATCGGGCTCAACGAGGCGCTGGTCGAGGCGGGCATCGCCCCGTGGGAGACCGACCTGGCCGAGCTGATCGTGCAGCTGGCCGACGACCTGCCCTCGCACATCCTGGTGCCGGCGATCCACCGCAACCGGGCGGAGGTGCGCGAGATCTTCCGCTCCCGGATGGCGGCGGCGGGCCGTCCCGCACCCGACGACCTGACCGACGACCCGGCCGAGCTGGCCAACGCGGCCCGGCTGCACCTGCGCGAGAAGTTCCTGCGCGCCAAGGTGGCCGTGTCGGGGGCCAACTTCGCGGTCGCCGAGAGCGGGACGCTGGTGGTGGTGGAGTCCGAGGGCAACGGCCGGATGTGCCTGACCCTGCCCGAGGTGCTGATCTCGGTCGTCGGCATCGAGAAGGTG
>JAWWPM010000310.1:0-7436 GCA_033854915.1 Nocardioidaceae bacterium | reverse complement strand
AGGCGTCAAATCAGATCCGGTTCGCTCGCGTCGCAGTGGCCGACGCCACCGGGCCAAGGCCCTGCGCGTCACTCTTCGCAACGCCAGAACTGTACCACCGGCTCCGTGGCGGCCGTACACCGGGGGCCCGCTCGTTGTCACTCGCCGGACCGGACATGCTCCGCCTCCGGGTCCGGCGTGCGGAAGCGGTAGAAGGACGGGACCAGGGCAACCGAGACCGCGAGCAGCACCACCACCAACACTCCGCCGACGGCCGCGGTCACCGCGGTGCCCGCGCTCGCGGCCGCTCCGCCGTGCACCACGTCGGCGATCCGGGGTCCACCCGCCACCACGACGATGAAGACGCCCTGGAGCCGCCCGCGCACATCGTCCGAGGCGGCGCTCTGCAACATGCTGGTCCGGAACGCCGCGGAGGCCATGTCCGCCGCACCGCCGATGACGAGCATGACCACGCTCGTCACGAGCATCGCGCTGCGGGCATGAGGCGCCAGACCCACCGCTCCCCCGAACCCGGCCATCGCCAGGCCCCACACCGCGATGGCGCCGACGACCGCGCGGCCCTGGCGTCGTACGCGGGAGACCCAGCCCGACAGGACGCCGCCCAGTACGGCTCCGGCCGGGATGGCGGCGAACAACAGCGCGAACGCCAACCCCCCGCCGGGCGGCCCGAGGAAGCTCTCGTGGGCGACCTGGGGGAAGAGCGCCCGTGGCATCCCGAAGACCATCGCGATGATGTCGACCACGAAGCTCATCAGGAGCACGGGGTGGCCCCGGAGGTAGGTGAAGCCGTCGAGCACCGCACCCAGCCCCGGCGGTCCGCCGGTCACGCCCTCGATCTTCAGCGACGGGAGCCGGATCACCGCCCAGAGGGTCGCGAACAGGGTGATGGTGTCGACGAGGTACAGCACGGAGAAGCCCAGCACAGGGATCAGCGCTCCCCCCACGAGCGGGCCGGCGATGCCACCGGCCTGCATCACGGTCATGTTGAGGGAGTTGGCCGCCGGCAGCTGCTCGCGGGGAAGGATGCGGGGCAGGACGGCGCTGCGGGTCGGCTGGTTGACCGCGAAGAACGACTGCTGGACGGCGAACAGGACCAGCAGGAGCCAGACGTTGTCGGCGTGGAAGGCGGCCTGGGCCCAGAATGCCGCGCTCGACGCGATCAGCCCGGCGGTGGTGACCTGGAGGATGGTCCTGCGGTCCATCACGTCGGCGAGCGCACCACCCCAGAGCCCGAAGACCACGAGCGGGACCAGTCCGAACACGCCGGTCAGGCCGACGTACGCCGACGACCCGGTGATCGCATAGATCTGTGCGGGGACCGCGACCACGGTCAGCTGGGCGCCGATGACGGTGATGATGTTGGCCGACCAGAGCCGGCGGAAGGCCGGGGTGGCCAGCGGGCGGGTGTCCGCGATCAGGCCCCGGAGCTGCACGTGTGGACCCTACGACCCGGTGGTACGGCGAGCGGCGGGGCGGTAGGTGCTGACGGTCGGGTCGTCTGCGATCCAGAACCGCCACGGCCGCTCGGCCGCCGGTCGCAGCCCGACGCGCGGACCGGTCAGCACCGGTCCGACGGGCTGGCCGGCCGGGACCAGGGTCAGCGGCACCTCGGTGAGGTCGTGGCCGTTCGCGTCGGCGCCGATGCCGAGGGCCTGGCACAGGCGGGCTGGACCGCGGGCCAGGTCGCGGTCGTGGCGTGCCGCCGGCCGGCGACTGCGCGCGAGCTCGAGCCCGTCGACGACCTCACCGGCCCGCAGGAGCACGGCGCTCGCCGTACCTTCCGGTCCGCAGACGACGTTGCAGCAGAAATGCATGCCGTAGGTGAAGTAGACGTAGAGACGTCCGGGCGGCCCGAACATCACCTCGTTGCGCGGCGTCGGGCCGCGGAAGGCTTGCGAGCCGGGGTCGCCCGACCCGTCGTACGCCTCGACCTCGGTGATCCGGCAGGTCACCTCACCGCTGCGCAAGAGGCTCCCGAGCAAGCGCGGCGCGACCTCCAGGACCGGCCCGGACGACAGGTCACGGAGCTCAGGCAAGGGCGGCACGCGCGGTCTGGACCCGGCCGAGCAGCTCGCCGAGCTGCTCACGGACGCGCTCGGGCGCGGTCCCGCCCCGACCGCGCCGGGACGCGACCGAGCCCTCGACGGTGAGGACACTGCGCACCTCGGGGGTCAGGTGCGGAGAGATCGCGGCCAGCCGGTCGTCGTCGAGGTCCAGCAGGTCGACACCGAGCTCCTCGCACCGGCGGACGCATGCTCCGGCGAGCTCGTGCGCCTCACGGAACGGCACGCCCTGCCTCACCAGCCACTCTGCGACGTCGGTGGCCAGTGAGAAGCCCTGCGGGGCCAGCTCGGTCATCCGGGCGGCGTCGACCGTCATGGTGGCCACCATCCCGGTCATCGCGGGGAGGACGACGAGGAGGGTGTCGATGGAGTCGAAGACGGGTTCCTTGTCCTCCTGGAGGTCGCGGTTGTAGGCGAGCGGCAGGCCCTTGAGGGTGGCCAGCAGGCCGGTCAGGTTGCCGATCAGGCGGCCGGACTTGCCGCGGGCCAGCTCGGCGATGTCGGGGTTCTTCTTCTGCGGCATGATGCTCGACCCGGTCGACCAGGCGTCGTCGAGGCGGACGAACCCGAACTCCGCCGTCGACCAGAGCACGACCTCCTCGGCCAGCCGGCTCAGGTCGATGCCGGTCATCGCAGCGACGAAGGCGAACTCGGCCACGAAGTCGCGCGACGCCGTGCCGTCGATCGAGTTGGGGGTCGAGTCGGTGAAGCCCAGCTCGTGCGCGACCGCGCGGGGGTCGAGGTCGAGGCTCGAGCCGGCCAGGGCACCCGAGCCGTACGGCGAGTCGGCGGACACGCGCGCGTCCCAGTCGCGCAGCCGCTCGACGTCGCGGACCAGCGGCCAGGCGTGCGCGAGCAGGTGGTGGGACAGGAGCACCGGCTGAGCGTGCTGGAGATGGGTGCGACCCGGCATCACCACGTCGAGGTGATCGCGGGCCTGGGTGGCGAGCGCCTCGGCCAGGTCGAGCACACGCGCCGCGACGGCGCGCGCCTGGTCCCGGAGGTAGGCCTTGAACAGGGTGGCCACCTGGTCGTTGCGCGACCGGCCCGCGCGCAGCCGGCCACCGGCGTCGGGACCGACCCGGTCGATCAGAAGCCTCTCGAGAGCACCGTGGACGTCCTCGTCGGACGGGTCCGGGCGCAGCGACCCGTCGTCGTACGACGTCAGGAGGGAGGCGAGGCCGTCGAGCAGCGTGGCGTGGTCGGCGTCGGTCAGGAGCCCGGCCGCGTGCAGGGCACCGGCGTGGGCGCGGCTGCCGGCCAGGTCGTAGGGCACCAGTCGCCAGTCGAAATGTGTCGACCGCGACAAGGCCTCGAGCTCGGGCGACGGGCCACCGGCGAAGCGGCCGCCCCAGAGCTTGCCCTCGTTGGTGGTGCTCATGTGTCTCCCTGGTCGACGCGGTCACGGACGGCACGGACGGCCGCCCGCATGATTTCGGGCATCTCGGCGGCCACGGCGGTGCCGTCCCGCTCGAGGTCGGAGGCAGTCCACCAGCGTGCGGCCACGACGTTTCCGATCTCGGCGGGCTCGAGCCCGTTGAAGCTCACGTCGACGTCGCGATCCAACGGCATCGCGAAGAAGGTCGCATCGGCGACGTAGTGGGCGCCGTCCCAGGAGAACTCGTAGGTGAACCAATGGAACACCGTGAGCGCACCGGAGGTCCCCTCGATGCCGGTCTCCTCGCGCAGCTCACGGAGCGCCGCGTCGACCAGCGACTCCCCGGGGTCGACGGCACCGCCGATGCTGCCCCAGCGCAGGACACCGGGCTCGGCGGGATCCTGGTCCTGGAGGAGCAGCACCTCGTCCGCGTCGCTGACGGGCAGGACCCGGGCGGTCAGGCGCAGTGAGGACGACACGTGCCTCTTCCTATCAGGTGGGTGCAGTTCTGCCGGCTCGGCGTCGTACGACGTGCGGTTCTGTCGGGTCGGCGTCGTATGACGTGCGGTTCCGCCGGGTCAGCGCTAGTCGGTGCCGACCTCCATGGCGGCGTGGTCGAGGGCGGAGTCGCGCTCGTCGCCCTCGGCGGCGGGGTTGCGGGCGATCCGGTCCCCTCCCCCGGCGGGCAGGGCGCCGAGGAGGTGGCCGTGCTCGACCAGGACCTGGCCCTCGTCGAGCGGCTGGGTGGCGTAGAGCTCGAGCTTGCTGCGCGAGTCGGCGATGTCGAGGTTGCGCATCGTCAGCTGGCCGATCCGGTCGGTCGGGCCGAACGCTGCCGACTCCACGCGTTCCATCGACAGCTTGTCAGGATGGTAGGAGAACGCCGGGCCGTCGGAGCGCAGGATCGAGTAGTCCTCACCGCGGCGCAGCCGGACCGTCACCTCGCCCGTGACCAGCGAGGCGATCCACCGCTGGATCGACTCCCGCAGCATCAGCGCCTGCGGGTCGAGCCAGCGTCCCTCGTAGAGCAGCCGGCCGAGCCGGCGCCCCTCGAAGTGGAAGGTCTCGAGAGTGTCCTCGTTGTGCACCGCGTTGAGCAGCCGCTCGTAGGCGATCCACAGCAGGGCCATGCCGGGCGCCTCGTAGATGCCGCGGGACTTGGCCTCGATGATGCGGTTCTCGATCTGGTCGGACATCCCGAGCCCATGGCGCCCGCCGATCTCGTTGACGGCGTGCACCAGCGCGACGGGGTCGTCGTACGACGTGCCGTTGACGGCGACCGGACGGCCGCGCTCGAAGCGGACCGTGACGTCCTCGGGCTCGATCGTGACGGCGGGATCCCAGAACTTCACGCCCATGATCGGCTCGACCGTCTCCAGGGAGACGTCGAGGTGCTCCAGCATCTTCGCCTCGTGGGTGGCGCCCCAGATGTTGGCGTCGGTGGAGTAGGCCTTCGCGGCGCTGTCGCGGTAGGGCAGGTTGCGCTCGGTGAGCCACTCGCTCATCTCGTGCCGCCCGCCCAGCTCGGTCACGAAGTCGGCGTCGAGCCAGGGCTTGTAGATCAGCAGGTCGGGGTTGGCGAGCAGGCCGTAGCGGTAGAAACGCTCGATGTCGTTGCCCTTGAACGTCGAGCCGTCGCCCCAGATGTCGACGCCGTCGTCGTGCATGGCACGCACCAGCATCGTGCCGGTGACGGCGCGGCCGAGGGGCGTGGTGTTGAAGTAGGCGCGGCCGGCGGAGCGCACGTGGAAGGCCCCGCAGGCCAGCGCGGCCAGGCCCTCCTCGACCAGCGGGCCCTTGCAGTCGACGAGCCGGGCCAGCTCGGCGCCGTACTCGAAGGCGCGGCCGGGTACGCCGTCGATGTCGGGCTCGTCGTACTGCCCGATGTCGGCGGTGTAGGTGCACGGGACCGCGCCCTTGGCGCGCATCCAGGCCACCGCGACCGACGTGTCGAGACCGCCGGAGAAGGCGATGCCGACGCGCTTGCCGACGGGCAGGGAGGTGAGGACCTTGCTCAAGTGCGTTTCCTAGCGTGGATTGGGTCGGAGGGCGAGGTCAGGGCGCGGCCTAATCGGCCTGCGCCAGGAGTCGTCGGGCCAGGTCGTCTCCGCCGGCCGGCTCGCGGCAGATCACCAGGACGGTGTCGTCGCCGGCGATGGTGCCGAGGATCTGGGGATACTCCACCTTGTCGAGCGCCGAGGCCAGGAACTGCGCGGCGCCGGGCGGGGTGCGCAGGACCACGAGGTTGGCGCTGGCGTCGGCACTGACCAGGAGCTCGGCCAGCAGCCGGCCGAGTCGGTGGCCCGAGGCTGCGGTCTCACCCGGTACGGCGGGCCGACGGTCACCGCCTTCGGCCGGTACGGCGTACACCAGGGCGCCGGTCTGCGAGCGCACCCGCACGGCATCCAGCTCGACCAGGTCGCGCGACAGCGTGGCCTGGGTGACGTGGGTGCCCTTGGCGACGAGCAGCTCGAGCAGCTCGGGCTGCGAGCGGACCTCGTTGCCGGCGAGCAGGTCGACGATGAGGCGGTGCCGGGCGTTCTTGGTGCCCGGCCGTCGGGCGGTGTCGGTCACAGGTCCACCCCCGGATCGGCGTCGAGCAACCAGGTGATGATCGCCTTCTGCACGTGCCGGCGGTTCTCCGCCTCGTCCCACACGACGCTCTGGGGACCGTCGAGGACGTCGCTGTCGATCTCCTTGCCGCGGTAGGCGGGCAGGCAGTGCAGGACGATCGCACCAGGAGACGCGTGCGCCAGGAGCTCGGCGGTCACCGTGTAGGCGCCGAACGCGGCCAGCCGGGCCGCCGCCTCGTCCTCCCGCCCCATCGACACCCAGGTGTCGGTGACCACGACGTCGGCGCCGGTGACCGCCTGCACCGGGTCGACCATGACCTCGGCCGAGCCACCGGTGCCGGCCGCGATGTCGCGGGCCCGGACGACGTACTGCTCCTCGGGCTGGTGCCCCTCGGGCGCGGCGATCCGGACGTGCAGCCCGGCAGTGGCGCCGGCCAGGAGCCAGGAGTTGCCCATGTTGCAGGCCCCGTCGCCCACGAACGCCACGGTCAGCCCCAACAGCTCGCCCTTGTGCTCGCGGATCGTGAGCAGGTCGGCGAGCAGCTGGCAGGGGTGGAACTCGTCGGTGAGGGCGTTCACGACGGGGACGCCGGCGTAGGCGGCCATCTCGTCGAGCGCGGACTGGGCGTAGGTGCGCCACACGATCACCGAGGCCTGGCGGCCGAGCACCCGGGCCACGTCGGCCACCGACTCCCGCTTGCCGATCCCGGCCAGGGAGCCGTCGACCGTCATCGGGTTGCCGCCGAGCTCGGCGATGCCGGCCGCGAACGACGCCTGCGTGCGGAGGGTCGGCTTGTCGTAGATCGTGGCGACGGTGCGGGGACCGGCCAGGCTGCGGGAGTCGTAGGGCGAGCGCTTGAGCGTGGCCGCCAGCAGCAGCACCTGCTCCTGCTCCGCCGGTGTGAGGTCGTCGTCACGGAGGAAGTGACGGGTCATGGGTGGGCTCCTGTCTCGGCTTTTCTCACGCCGGGGCGACGTCGTCGAGGATCCCGGACCACGCGGCCCGGAACGCCTCGGCCTCATCGTGGCCGAGGACGAGCGGCGGGGCCAGCCTCACGGTCCGCGCGCCGGTCGCGTTGATCAGGAAGCCGCGGGCGCGCGCGGCGGCCACGACCGCCGGCGCGTCCACGCTCAGGTCGAGCCCGATCAGCAGCCCGCGGCCGCGGACCGCGGTGACCCGGGAGTCGGCGGCCAGCCCCGCCCGCAGCTCGGCGCCGAGGTCGGTGACCTGCGCGAGCAGCCCTTCGGCCTCGATGGTGTCGAGTACCGCGAGTGCGGCGGCACAGGCCACCGGGTTGCCGCCGAACGTGGTGCCGTGGTGGCCGGGCTGGAGCAGCGCGCCCGCGGCACCGAGGCCGATGCACGCCCCGATCGGGATGCCGCCGCCCAGTCCCTTGGCGAGCGTGACCACGTCGGGATCGA
>JAWWPM010000309.1:0-4844 GCA_033854915.1 Nocardioidaceae bacterium | reverse complement strand
GATGTGGTCGACGTGCTCGATGTCGACGGGGCACTGGTTCACACAGGCGCCGCACGACGTACAGGACCAGAGCACGTCCGGGTCGATCACGCCGTACATCGACTCGTCGCCGATCAGCGGGCGCTCGGACTCCTTGCGGGCCGCCTCGGGTACGTCGTCGCCCTCGCCCGCCAGCAGGGCCGGAGCTGCGGCCATCGCGTGGTCGCGGAGGTTCATGATCAGCAGCTTGGGAGACAGCGGCTTCTCGGTGTTCCACGCCGGGCACTGCGACTGGCAGCGGCCGCACTCGGTGCACGTCGTGAAGTCGAGCAGGCCCTTCCAGGTGAAGTCGCCGATCGCGCCGACGCCCAACCGGGCGTCCTCGTCGAGGTCTTCGATGTCATCGAGGGTGACCGGCTTGCCCGCCGAGATCAGCGGCTTGACCGCGCCGAGCGCGACGGGGCGGCGGCCGAACATCACGTTGAGGGGGGCCACGAAGATGTGCAGGTGCTTGGAGTTCAGCACGAAGATCAGGAACGCCAGCATCACCCCGATGTGGAGGATCAGGCCGATCCCGATCAGGGCGGTGCTGTCGGGCAGCGCCTTGCCGAGCAGATAGGAGACGAACGCGGCCTTGCCGTAGCCGTGGCTCACCCCGGAGCCGGACAGAGCCAGGTCGCGGGCCTCGACCGCGCCTCGGAAGAGGAACAGGGTCCACACGACGTTGAAGATCATGAACAGGGTGAAGTACGCCGGACCCAGGTGGGATCCGAAGAAGCGCGACCTTCGTCCCAGCTGCTTGGGCTGGTTGCGCAGCCGGATGGCCCAGAACACGGCGATGCCGGCCAGGGCCATGACCGCGATGAAGTCCTGCACGAAGCCCAGCACGCCCCAGTTCCCGAAGACGAACCAGCTCCACTCCGGGTTGCGGGTCAGGAGGATGACGTAGGCCTCGAGGTAGACCGTCCCCAAGATGATGAAGGCCCAGAAGACGAAGAAGTGGGCCGCGCCCGGGACGCTCCACTTGAGCAGCTTCTTCTGCCCGAGGACCTCGACCACCTGGCGCTTCAGCGCGGCGCCCAGCTTGCCGGTGACGCCCTCGATCCGGTCCGGTGCCGGCTGCCCGCTGGTGATCAGCCGGTAGAGGAACCACACCCGGCGGCCGGCGAACGGCAAGGCGATCGCGTTGAGCAGCAACCCCAGGATCAGTACGGCGGTCACAGTCACTCCTGTGGTCGGGACGTCGTCGGCGGTGAGTCGGCGCCGACACTACGGGCATTTGCACGTGGCGGTCAGGGGCGGCCGACCCCGGGATCGTACCCGCAGGTAACTTACGAAAAACGCGGGCGGTGACCGACGTCTCAGCCGGGGCCGCCGAGCCGCCTGGTCAGTGCCGCCGCGGCACGTCGTACCTCCTCGGCGACACCGTCGGACTCACCTTCGGCGAAGGTGGCGGCCAGCCCCGCCACGGGATGTTCGTTGTGGTCGACCACCGGTGCGGCGACGCTGGCCAGCCCCGGCGTCACCTCGCCCTGCTCGGTCGCGTGCCCGCGACGACGAGTCTCGGAGAGCACCGCCCGCAGGGCGCTCAGGGTGCGTGGACCGGTGCCGTGCCGGTCCACGAAGGCGGACGCGTCGGGGTAGAGCGCCCGCACCTGCGCCGCCGGCAGTGCGGAGAGGATCGCCCGGCCGCTGGCGGTCAGGTGCGCGGGCAGGCGCACACCCACGTCGGTGACCAACGGTGGCCGACCCGGAGCGCGCTCCTCGACGACGTACAGCACGTCGCGGCCGTGCAGCACCGCGAGGTGGGCGGTCTGGCCGGTCCGGTCGACGAGGTCGGTCAGGATCCGGCGGCTGATCCGCTGCAGCGGCTCCTGGCGGCTGAACCCGCTGCCCACCTCGAACGCGGCGACCCCCAACCCGTAGCGGTGCTCGTCGCGCAGGTGGACCACGAAGCCCTCCTCGATCATGGCGGTCAGGAGGTGGTACGCCGTCGAGCGCGGGAGCCCGCAGGCGCGGGTGATCCGGTCCAGCGAGACGGGGTCCGGCTGGCTGGCCAGGAACCGCAGTACCTGCAGCGTGCGCGTCGCTGCCGGCACCTGACCCATGCGGGGGATCGTGTCATGCGGGGCGTCACCGACGCCCCGGGCTCACTCGGTGGTGCGCTGGCGCTCCGTCGTCGGCGTCCCACTGACCGTGGTGTCGTCGGAGGACGACGTCGTCTCCGGCGCGGCCCGGTGGCTGCCGACGCCTCCGACGGTCGAGGTCGGCGTCGTGGTCGTGCCCTCGGTGGAGGTCGTGGCCGTGCCGTCGCCCGTGGTGGTCTCGTCGTTCCAGACGCTCGGCTCGTACTCGCCGGACTTCGTGTTCACGTCGGGGTCGACCCGGTCGGCCTCGCGGAGCTTGTCCTCGTAGCTGGCCTGCTCGACCTGGTGGCCCTGCTCGGCGGCCGCGGCTCGCTCCGCGGCGCGGTCGGCCTCGGCCTTGGCGAGCTCGGCCTGGGCGCGAGCCTCCTCGGCCGCGCGCTGCGACTCGGTGAGCCCGCCCGCCTGGGTGGACGCCTCGGTGCGCAACGCCTCAGCCTGGGAGCGCTTCTGCTCGGCGCGCTTCTTGTTCCCCATGACCACGATCGCGACGATCGCGAGCACGATGACCACGGCCAGAATGATCCAGAGCCACATCGGAGTTCTCCCCACGTGTTGCGCCCCGGACGTCCCGGAGCCGCCTCGACCCTAGACCGGCTGAGCGGGCCGTTCGCCACCCCCAGGGGTGGTGCTCCGCAACGGGCGGAGCGGGGCCGCCGCGAACGACGACCCCGCTGCCCGGATGGATCAGTGCGGAAGCCGGCTGATGTTCAGCTTCGCCTCGCCGAGGTTGATCACGGCACCGGAGCCGTCGAGCAGGGTGACTCGCAGCGCGATCACCTTGATGCCGGTCTTGCTCCTGGTGACGATCTTGCGCTCGAGCTTGGCCACGCCGGGGATCTCGAGGACGCCGGTCGGCGGGAAGGTCTGCACCTGCCCGTTCGCCGTGATGCCGCCCAGCTGCGTGCCCGTCGCCGTACGGCGCCAGCCGTGCGAGGTGCGGGTCACGTTCGCCTTGCCGACGATCGCGTTCACGACCAGCTGCCCGCCGCCCAGGTCGATCTTGGCGATGGCGGCGCGCTCGAACCCCTTCGCCTTGCCGTTGCCCTGGTCGCTCTGCTGCGAGGAGGAGAGACCCTGGACGACCAGGTTTCCGCCGACGTCCAGGTCGGCGAGAGCCTTGGTCTGGAGGGCGCCGGCGGTGCCGACGCACGGCATCAACGAGAGCGGGTTGGGCCCGCTGTGCGCGATGTCGTTGAGCGCCTGCGTGACGCGGGTGGCGTTGGAGTGCCCCTCGAAGATCCCCACGGTCATGCCGTCGTTGATCTCGGCGTGGCTGCGGGCCACCTTGACCGACGAGCCCGAGGCGACCACGTCGATCCGCAGGGCGAGCCCGTTGGCCGTGGCGCTGTGGGCCCCGTTGGTGGTGGCCGTCCGGCCCAGGGTGATCGTGGCCAGGCCCGGGATGGTGACCGGCTGGCCGGGCGTCGGCGACTTCAGGATCTTCGGCGGGCCGATCGGGGGCGTCAGCGTGATGCTGCCCAGTGAGGTGGTGGCCGTCGCGTGGAAGCCGGTCGAGTCGTGAAACGCCTTCGCGTCCGACCTGATCGCGTTCAGGCTCAGCGTGCCGAGAGGTGTCGAGGCGAGGTCCAGCTTGGCGATCGTGTGCCGCGCGTGCGATGCGGCGACGCCGTGTCGCTGGGTGGTCCAGACCCGGGTCTTGACGCCCGAGACCGTGCCCAGCCCCGGGACGGTGGCGTCCGCGACGTCGTTGGTGCGGTCGAGCCCGGCCTGGTTGGTGCAGTTGAGGTTCTGGTAGGCGGTGGTGTTGGAGCCGGCAGGGATCTGCCCACCGATGACCCGGGTGCCGAACCCCGAGCCCTGGAAGGCGTACGTCGTGGTGCGGGTGCCGGTCCCGGCGAAGCCGGGACCCGTCGTGGTGAGGGCGAGGCCGGCACAGAGTGTGGCGACCGCGACCGTGAGGGGGGTGCGTACGTGCATGAGGTGCTCCTGTTCCCGTGGTGTGGCTGTTCAACGAGTCGCGCCCGGCGGAGGTACGTACCCCAAGGGGTGGTAGTCAAGTCTTTACCTTGGGCTCGGCTCCCGTCGGGACGGGCTCGAGGATGCCTCAAGGCCCGCGGTAGCGCGGGGAAGGGTCAGCGTCTGTGCAGCGTCCTGTCTCGGATCCCAGACAGTGGCACACGCGGGTGGCTGGTGCCGGGCCCCGACGCGGGAGTTGGATGACGGCATGGAGACGGTGCACGTGGGCGTGGGTCCGGTCTCGTTCGCGGACGTCGTCGCGGTCACCCGCGACGGGGCCCCGGTCGAGCTCACCGGGGAGGCCCTGGACGCGATCGACCGGGCGCGTGCCGTGGTCGAGCGGTTGGCCTCGGCGCCGGATCCGGCGTACGGCATCTCCACCGGTTTCGGCGCCCTGGCGACCCGGCACATTCCCACAGAGATGCGCGAACAGCTCCAGCGCTCGCTGATCCGCTCGCACGCGGCCGGTTCGGGGCCGGAGGTCGAGCGCGAGGTGGTGCGCGGCCTGATGTTGCTGCGGCTGTCGACGTTGGCGACGGGGCACACCGGCGTACGACGTGAGACGGCGCAGCTGCTCGCGGCCGTCCTGTCCGCGGGGATCACGCCGCTGGTCAGGGAGTACGGCTCGCTCGGGTGCTCCGGCGACCTCGCGCCGCTCGCCCACTGCGCTCTCGCTCTGATGGGAGAGGGTGAGGTCCGTGACCCCTCGGGCGAGCTGGTGCCGGCTGCCGAGGCGCTGGC
>JAWWPM010000308.1:0-2967 GCA_033854915.1 Nocardioidaceae bacterium | reverse complement strand
ATCTGCGACGCTCGTCATGTCTACCCCTTGCCGTCGACGTGCAGGTGCCCTCCTCTTGCATCCTGTGCGGAACGGTCGTCACCCGACTACCCGTGCGGCTGGGTGCTTTTCGCGTGAATCCGGGAGTCCGGGATCGGGCGACCACTGTCGCAGCGGCCGGACACCGGCGACGGCGGCACGCCGTCGGTCGGGGCGGTCAGCGCCAGTCGAGGATGACCTTGCCGCACTCGCCACGCTCGACGATCTCGAACGCCTCGTCGTACTGGTCGGCGGGCAGGCGGTGGGTGACGATCCCGCTGACGTCGAGCCCGCTCTGCAGCATCGCGGCCATCTTGTACCAGGTCTCGAAGATGCGCCGGCCGTAGATGCCCTGGATCTCGAGGCCCTTGAAGATGATGTCGTTGACGTCCAGCGTCATCGGGCCGGCCGGGATCCCGAGCGCCGCGATCCGGCCGCCGTGGTTGACCGAGGCGAGCATCTGGTTGAACGCTGCCTCGGCTCCGCTCATCTCGAGGCCGACGTCGAAGCCCTCGCTCATGCCGAGGTCGGACATCACCGAAGCGAGGCCCTCGCTGCGTACGTCGACCACCCGGCTGGCGCCGTGCGCGGCCGCCATCGCCAGCCGGTAGGGGTTCACGTCGGTGACCACCACGTGCCGGGCGCCGATGTGGCGCACGATCGCCGCGGCGAGGACGCCGATCGGCCCGGCGCCGGTGATCAGCACGTCCTCGCCGACCACGTCGAAGCGCAGCGCGGTGTGCGTGGCGTTGCCCAGGGGGTCGAGCACGGCGGCGACGTCGTCGGTGATGTGGTCGGGCACCACGAACACGTTCTGCGCGGGGATGACGAGGTAGTCGGCGAAGGCCCCCGGCCGGGTGACGCCGACGCCGGTGTGGTTGTGGCAGAACTCGCGTCGGCCGCCCTTGCAGTTGCGGCAGTGGCCGCACGTGACGTGACCCTCGCCGGCGACCCGTTGGCCGACGTCCAGCCCGCGGACTCCCGAGCCGAGCTCGGTGATCTCGCCCATGAACTCGTGGCCCACCACCATCGGCACCGGGATGGTCGCCTGTGCCCATGCGTCCCAGTGCAGGATGTGCAGGTCGGTGCCGCAGATCGACGTCTTGTGCACGCGGATCAGCACCTCCCCGTCACCGGGCACCGGCTGCGGCTCGTCCTGCATCCACAGCCCGGGCTCGGCCTTGGCCTTCACCAGCGCTCTCATGCGTGGAGACCCAGCTCGGCGGCGACCTCGGTGAACGCGGTGACCGCGCGGTCGATGTCCGCGTCGCTGTGGGCGGCGGACATCTGGGTGCGGATGCGGGCCTTGCCCTGGGGCACCACAGGGAAGCTGAACGCGGTCACATAGATGCCCTTGGCCAGGAGTCGTTGGGCCATCTCCCCGGCCACCTTCGCGTCGCCGAGCATCACCGGGATGATCGGGTGACCGGCGCCCGCGAGCGTGAAGCCGGCGGCCTCCATGCCGGCGCGGAAGCGCGTCGCGTTGCGCTGGAGCTGCCGCTGCAGCTCGTTGTCCGGCTCGAGCATCCCCAGCACGTGCAGCGTGGTGGCGGCGATCGCGGGCGCCAAGGAGTTGCTGAAGAGATAGGGCCGCGAACGCTGGCGCAACCAGTCGATGATCTCCCTGCGGCCGCTGGTGTAGCCGCCGCTGGCGCCGCCCAGCGCCTTGCCGAGGGTGCCGGTGATGATGTCCACGCGGTCCATCACCTCGCAGTACTCAGGCGTGCCGCGGCCGCCCGCTCCGACGAAGCCCACCGCGTGCGAGTCGTCCACCATCACCATCGCGTCGTACTTCTCCGCAAGGTCGCAGATGGTGCGCAGGTCGGCGATCACGCCGTCCATGGAGAACACCCCGTCGGTGGCGATCAGCCGGTAGCGGGCACCGGCGGCGTCGCGCAGGCACTGCTCCAGCTGCGCCATGTCGTTGTTGTCGTAGCGCAGGCGCTTCGCCTTGCACAGCCGGATGCCGTCGATGATCGACGCGTGGTTGAGAGCGTCGGAGATGACACAGTCCTGCTCGTCCAGGATCGTCTCGAACAGTCCCCCGTTGGCGTCGAAGCACGACGAGTAGAGGATCGTGTCCTCGGTGCCGAGGAAGCGGCTGAGTGCGGCCTCCAGATCGGTGTGCACCGTCTGGGTGCCGCAGATGAAGCGCACCGAGGCCATGCCGTAGCCGTGCTCGTCGAGCGCGGTGTGCGCGGCCTGCACCAGCTGGGGATGGTCGGCGAGACCCAGGTAGTTGTTGGCGCAGAGGTTCAGCACCTGGCTGCCGTCGGCCAGCGTGATGTGGGCGGTCTGGGGTGACGCGATCACGCGCTCGCTCTTGAACAAACCGTCGTCACGAAGGCCGGCCGTGCGCTGGGCGAGGTCGGCGAGCAGTCCCGTATGCATGCCTCCGACCCTAGTGCCGGGGTCAGGTCGGTGTCGGGGCAGGAACCGGTGGCGGGAACAGCTTCACGAACCTCTTGACCACCGACCGCAGACCGCCGACCGTGACCGACCCCTCCGCCTCGGCGTCCTGGAGGGAGCGCCCGCGCCAGAGCACCTCGCGCAGGGCGGTCACCGAGCCCTGGATGCGGGCCTGCGGCTGTTCGGCCGCTCCCCGCCGTAGGTCGAGCTCTCCGTCCTCCACGCGTACGACGAGGTGGTCACCGTCGACCACCAGGGCCAACGTCGTGTCGAGCCCGCGTGCGCGCGCCGGGTCGAACACCGTGGCGAGGGCCATCGCGAACGCGTCGACCGTCATCTCGTCGGTGGTGGCAGGCAGCGGCTCGCGGCTGCCCCAACGGCCGAGCGCGACCAGCACCGGCTCCAGCTGGTGGCCGCGATCGGTCAGCTCGTACACCCTGGCCGCGGTGGGTGGCGGCAGCGTCGTCTGCCGCAGCACGCCCGCCTGCTCGAGCTGGCGCAGCCGCTGAGCGAGCACGTCGGTGCTCACCCCGCGCAGCC
>JAWWPM010000307.1:0-4435 GCA_033854915.1 Nocardioidaceae bacterium | reverse complement strand
GTGATGGCCGACACCTGCGCCCAGGCGATCGACCGCGTCCAGGCTCTGGCGGACGCGGCGGACCAGGCTGCCAAGCTGGCGTTCCTCGCGGACGCGACGGAGGAGCTGGCGAGCAGCCTCGACTACGAGGCGACCCTGACCAACGTGGCCAGGCTCGCCGTCCCGCACTTCGCGGACTGGTGCTCGATCGCGCTCGGCGCGGACGGTGAGCTGCGGACCCTGGCCGTGGCGCACGTCGACCCGGAGAAGGTCGCGCTGGCCCGGGAGTTCGAGGAGCGCTACCCGGCCGACCCCGCATCACCGCGCGGCTCCTACCAGGTGTTCCGCAGCGGCCGGGCCGAGCTCACGTCCGAGATCACCGACGAGATGATCGAAGCGGCCGGTCTCGAACCGGAGCAGGAGGCGCTGATCCGGCAGCTCAACCTGCGCAGCGCGATGACGGTGCCCCTGATCGCCAACAACAAGGTGCTCGGCGTGATCACGTGGGTGGCCGGCGACGAGGGCCGCCGGTTCGACGCCCTCGACCTCGCGTTCGGCGAGGACCTCGCTCGCCGGGCCGCGGTCGCCATCGACAACGCCCAGCTGCACACCGAGCTGCGCGAGATGGCGATCCGGCTCCAGCGGGCGGTGCTGCCCGAGGAGCTGCCGGCCGTCCCCGGCTGGGAGCTGGCAGCCCACTACTCCCCGGCGGGCCACCTCGACGCCGGCGGCGACTTCTACGACGTGATCCGCCTCGACCGCGGCCGGGTCGCGATCTTCGTCGGCGACGTCATGGGACGCGGCGTGCACGCGGCCGCCGCGATGGCGCAGATGCGGGCCACCATCCGGGCGCTGGTCGCGGTCGACCCGGAGCCCGGCGAGGTGCTGGCCCGGCTGGACATGATCTTCGAGCACTACGACCTCAACCAGCTGGTGACCATGGTCTACGCCGTGCTCGACCCGGAGAACGACCGCGTCACGATCGCCAACGCCGGACACCTCCCGCCGATCCGGGTGCGCGCGGACGGCACCGTGGAGCAGCTCGCGGTGCGCGAGGACGTGCTCCTCGGAGCCGGGAGGAGCGCACGCGCCACGGTGACAGTGCCCTTCCTCGACGGTGACGCCCTGCTCGCGTTCACCGACGGCCTGATCGAGCGCCGCAACGAGGACATCGACGTCGGCCAGCAGCGCCTGCTCGCGGTCGCCGGACGGCTCGGCGCCGGCGTGACGGCCGAGGCGCTCGAGACCCTGGTGGCCGAGGTCACCGACCCGGTGCGGGACGACGACGTCGCGGCTCTCGTCGTACGACGGTCGCCCGCGCCGTAGCCACTAGCATCGCCGGATGGCGAACTTCGGTGACCTGCAGAACGAGATCTACCTCGCCGGACTCTCCGGCACCGTGCCGTCGCTGCCGATGACGTTCTCGGAGCTGGAGCGGCGGGCCGAGCTGGCGATGCCGCCCGACACCTGGTCGTACGTCGCCGGGGGCGCGGGCGACGAGCACACCCAGCGCAGCAACCGCTCGGCGTTCGACCACTGGGGCCTGGTCCCCCGGATGCTGCGGGCGAGCACCGAGCGGGACCTGACGGTCGAGCTGTTCGGGACCCAGCTGGCGACCCCCCTGTTCCTGGCTCCGATCGGGGTCATCGGCATCTGCACCCAGGACGGCCACGGAGACCTCGCGACGGCACGCGCGGCGGCGACGACCGGCATCCCGATGGTGGCCTCGACGCTCAGCCAGGACCCGCTCGAGGACGTCGCGACGGAGCTCGGCGAGACGCCCGGATACTTCCAGCTCTACTGCCCGACCGACCCGGAGGTCGCGGCCAGCCTGGTGCAGCGCGCCGAGGCCGCCGGCTACCGCGGCATCGTGGTCACGCTCGACACCTGGGTCACCGGCTGGCGGCCGCGCGACCTGGCCACCTCCAACTTCCCGCAGCTGCGCGGGCAGTGCCTGCAGACCTACTTCTCGGACCCGGTGTTCCGCAGCCGGCTGGAGAAGTCACCCGAGGAGGACCCGGGGACGGCGATCCTCACGTGGGCGCTGATGTTCGGCCGGCCGCTCACCTGGGACGACCTCGCCTGGCTCCGCTCGCTCACGACGCTGCCGGTCGTGCTCATGGGGGTCTGCCATCCCGACGACGCCCGTCGCGCCGACGACGTGGGCGTCGACGGCATCTACGTGTCGACGCACGGTGGCCGCCAAGCCAACGGCGGGCTCGCCGCGGTCGACTGCCTCGCCGACGTGCGTGCCGCCGTGCCCGACGTACCCGTGCTGTTCGACTCGGGCGTCCGGTCCGGCTCCGACGTGGTCAAGGCGCTCGCGCTCGGCGCCACCGCGGTCGGCATCGGCCGCCCCTACGCGTACGCCGCGGCACTCGGCGGCACCGACGCGATCGTCCACGTGCTGCGGACGATCCTGGCCGAGGCCGACCTGCTGATGGCCGTCGACGGCTACCCGACGATCGCCGACCTGGTCCCGGACGCGGTCCGGCGTACCTGAGCCTCGCCCTCCAGACGCGCCACCAGTCCCTCGCCCTCGATGTCGAGGTTGGGGAGAGCGCGCTCGAGCCAGGCCGGGAGCCACCACATGCGTTCCCCGACGATCGCCATCAGGGCGGGCACGATCGTCATCCGGACCAGGAACGCGTCGGCGAGCACGCCGACGGTCAGCGCGAAGCCGATGGTCTTGATGATCGGGTCGATGCCCGTGGCGAAGCCCGCGAAGACGCCCATCATGATGATCGCGGCCGCGGTGACGACGCGGGCGCTGTGCTGGAACCCGATCACGATCGCCTGCCGCGCCGGGCTGCCGTGCACGTGCTCCTCGCGCATCCGGGTGACCAGGAAGACCTCGTAGTCCATGGCGAGGCCGAACAGGATGCCGGTGAGCAGCAGCGGCAGGATGAAGATCACCGGGCTCGTGGTGTCCAGCCCGATGAGCTGGTTGAGCCAGCCCCACTGGAAGACCGCGACCGTGGCACCCAGGGAGATGCCGACCGACATCAGGAACCCGAGCGCGGCCTTCAACGGCACCAGGATCGAGCGGAACACCAGGATCAGGATCACGAAGGCGAGGCCGACGACGATCACCAGGTAGAGCGGGAAGACGTCGGCGAGCTTCTGCGAGATGTCGACGCCGACCGCGGTCTGGCCGGTGACCAGCGCCCGGGCGCCGGTTTCGCGGGGCAGACCCGTGAGCTGGGTGCGGAGCGCGTCGACGAGGTCCTTGGTGCTGGCGTCGGACGGTCCGCCGGTCGGGACCACCGTGACCGTCGCGAACTGGACCGCGGACAGCTGCTGCTGGAGCGCCTTGGTCGAGGCGGCGTCGCCGGGCCGGTACGGCGGGATGACGGCCGCGACGTCCTTCGTGACGCCGCCGATCGCCCCGACCGCCGTGTCGACCGCCCGCAGCGGCTCCGACGCGTTCCTGGTGTCGACGACGACCGTGAGCGGACCGTTGGCGCCGGCCCCGAAGTTGTCGGAGATCAGGTCGAACGCCACCCGGCTGTCGCTCCCCCTCGCCGCCGTCCCGTTGTCGGGGAGGGCGAGCTCCATCGAGAGCACCGGGATCGAGACGACGGCGGCCACGAGCACGCCGGCGACCAGCGCCGGGAACCGGAACCGGACGACCGCCTCGACCCAGCGGCGGCCGTTCGTCCGCACCTCGGCGCCCTCGACGTCGCGGTCCTTCAGGAACGGGAGCCGGGCCTTGAGCACCCGGGTGCCGGCGAAGCCCAGGAGAGCGGGCAGCAGCGTCAGCGCGATCAGGACCGCGATCGCGACGGTGGCCGCGCCGCCGAGCCCCATCTGGGTCAGGAAGCCGATGCCCGTCACCGACAGTCCGGCGAGCGCGATGATCACGGTGAGACCCGCGAAGATCACGGCCGAGCCGGCGGTGCCGACCGCCATCCCGGCTGCCTCGTCGAGCGAGCGGCCCTGGCGCACCTCGTGCTGGTAGCGCGACATGATGAACAGCGCGTAGTCGATGCCCACGGCCAGCCCGAGCATGCTGCCGAGGGCGGGCGTCACCGAGCTCAGCTGCACGAACCCGGTCAGCGTGGTGATGCCGGTGATCCCGATGCCGACACCGAGGATCGCGGTGAGCAGGGGCATCCCGGCCGCGATCAGGGAGCCGAAGGTGATCAGCAGGACGAAGAGCGCGATCACGACGCCGATCGCCTCCGACGACGTACCAGCGGACGAGGTCGTGCTGAGCGCGTCACCGCCGACCGCGACCTGGAGGCCGGCGGCGGTCGCGTCCGCCTTCGCGGTCCGGAGCGCCGAGGTGTCGGTCGTGGTCAGCTCCACCGCCGGCCTGGTGTAGGAGATCGTGGCGTAGCCGACCGATCCGTCCTTCGAGACCGTGCCGGACGAGAACGGGTCCGCCACCGAGGCGACGTGCTTCGTCTGCGCGGCGGTGAGGGCGTTGGAGACGGCCCTCATGTTCGCGGTC
>JAWWPM010000306.1:0-6282 GCA_033854915.1 Nocardioidaceae bacterium | reverse complement strand
CGTTGCCGACCCCACGTCGTCCTCCGCCACCCCTTCGGCGACGCCGCTGGGCCACCACGGTGGGAGCCACCACGCCCATCACGGTGCGACCTCGTCACCCTCGTCACCGTCGGTGACCGACAGCGCGGCCGGGACTCCGCAGACCGATCCGGTGGAGCCGACGGACTCCGGCCTGCCCGGCTGGGTCGCCCCTGGCCTGGTGGCGCTGGTCTTCGCCGCAGCGGCCGTCGTGATCGTCGTACGCCGCAAGGGCACCGGCGGCTCCTGATGCGTGACCGCCTCGCCGTAGCCCGCCTCCCGCGCGACCTGCACCCGGTCGCCTGGTGGTGCTGGTCCGTGGGGCTGGCGGTGGCCGCCTCGCAGACCACCAACCCCTGGCTCCTGCTCCTGCTGATCGGCGTGGCCTGCCTCGCCGTCGCGGCCCGGCGCAGCGCCCAGCCGTGGGCGAACTCCTTCCGCCTCTACCTCTGGCTCGGCGTGGTGATCGTGGTGATCCGGGTCGTCTTCCGGATCGTGCTCGGCGGCGGTGACGGCGGGCAGGTCCTGCTCGACCTTCCCCAGATCCCCTTGCCCCACTGGGCCCTCGGGCTGCGGCTGCTCGGTCCGGTCACGCAGGAGGCGCTGCTCGCCGGGCTGTACGACGGCCTGCGGCTCGCCGCGATCGTGATCTGCATCGGGGCCGCCAACGCGCTGGCCAACCCCAAGCGACTGCTGCGGTCGGTGCCGCCCGCGCTCTACGAGATCGGCAGCTCCCTGGTGGTCGCGGTGACTGTGCTGCCTCAGCTGGTCGACAGCGTACGGCGGGTGCGCGCTGCCCAGGCGCTCCGCGGCGGCGAGACGGGACGGGTGCGGAGCCTGCGGCGGCTGCTCGTCCCGGTGCTGGAGGACGCCCTCGAACGCTCGCTCGCGCTGGCCGCCGGCATGGACACCCGCGGCTACGGCCGCACGTCCGGCGCCACGCCCCGCGAACGCCGTACCACCGGAGTGCTGATGCTGCTCGGCCTGTGCGGGATCTGCGTCGGCGTCTACGCCGGGCTCGACGGCACGACACCCGGCTGGCTCGGACGCCCGCTGCTGCTCGGCGGGGTGCTGGTCTCCGTCGCCGGGATGTACACCGCCGGCCGGCGGGTCGGTCGCAGCCGCTACCGACCCGCGCCGTGGCTGTGGCCCGAGCTGGTCGTCGCCCTCTCGGGGGTCGTCGTGGGCGGGACCGGTTGGTGGATGTCGCGGCACCAGCTCGCCATCGCCTACCCGCCGGTGACCGTGGCCCCGGCCCTCAGCCTGCTCGCGATCGCGGCCGCCGCCGCCGGCCTGGCCGGTGCCCTGTGCGCCCCGCCCGCCGTCGTGCCCCCGGGAGGTGCGGCGTGATCGAGCTGCGCGGCATCTCGTTCGGGTACGACGACGTCGCCGTGCTGCGTGACGTCGACCTCGCGATCGACGAGGGTGAGCTGCTGGTCGTCTCCGGCCGCACCGGCGTCGGCAAGTCCACGCTGCTCGGCGTGGTGACCGGGCTGGTGCCGCGGTTCACCGGGGGCACGCTGTCGGGCGACGTGCTTGTCGACGGCCGGTCGGTGGTGCACCAGCCGCCGCGCGAGCGCGCCCACCTCGTCGGCTTCGTCGGCCAGGACCCTGTCTCCGGCTTCGTCACCGACACCGTCGAGGAGGAGCTGGCCTACGGCATGGAGCAGCTCGGCCTGCCCGCCGACACCATGCGCCGACGTGTCGAGGAGACCCTCGACCTGCTCGGCATCGCCGACCTGCGGGCCCGCGACCTGCGCACGCTGTCCGGCGGCGAGCAGCAGCGAGTGGCCATCGGCTCGGTGCTGACCATGCACCCGCGGCTGCTGGTGCTCGACGAGCCCACCTCGGCCCTCGACCCGACCGCGGCCGAGGAGGTGCTGGCCACGCTCTCCCGGCTGGTGCACGACCTCGGGGTCTCGGTGCTGATGGCCGAGCACCGGCTCGAGCGGGTCGTGCCGTTCGCCGACCGGCTGGTGCTGCTGGCCGGCGGCGGGTCCGTGCACGACGGTCCGCCGGCCGAGATGCTGGCCTGCTCGTCCGTCGTACCCCCGATCGTCGAGCTCGGCCGCGCCCTGGGCTGGTCGCCGCTGCCGGTGACCGTGCGCGAGGCCCGCCGCCTGTCGCGCGAGCTCGACCTGGGCCCGGCGCCGACCCCGCCGCCCACGTCGTACGGCGCGACGTTGCTGACCGCCGAGCACCTCACCGTCGTGCGCGGGGGCACGGTGGCACTGCGCGAGGTGGCGGTCACGCTGCGCGCCGGGAGCGTCACCGCGCTGATGGGACGCAACGGCTCCGGCAAGTCGACCCTGCTCTGGACGCTCCAGGGTGGCCAGGCGCGGCGGGCCGGCACGGTCGCGATCGGGGAGGTCGACCCGTCCGGCGTGTCCGCGGCCGCCAGGCGCGCGATGGTCGGGCTCGTCCCGCAGACGGCAGCCGACCTGCTCTACCTCGAGACCGTGGCCGAGGAGTGCGCCGCGGCCGACCGCGGTGCGGCGCCGGGGGAGTGCCGTGCGCTCCTCGACGCGATGGTGCCCGGTATCCCCGTGGACACCCACCCGCGCGACCTCTCCGAGGGGCAGCGGCTGGCGCTGGCGCTCGCGGTGGTCCTGGTCGGTCGGCCCCCCGTCGTGCTGCTCGACGAGCCGACCCGTGGGCTCGACTATCCCGCCAAGGCGGCGCTGGCCGCGATCCTGTGCCGGCTGGCCGACGAGCAGCACGCCGTCCTCGTGGCGACGCACGACGTGGAGTTCGCCGCGCTGGCCTCCGACGAGGTCGTGGTCCTCGCCGACGGGGAGGTGGTGTCGTCCGGGCCGACCCGACGGGTGCTGACCGAGTCGCCGGCCTTCGCGCCCCAGGTGAGCAAGATCCTCGGGCCGGGCTGGCTGCTGGTCGACGAGGTGCCGCGATGAGCCGGCTCCACGCCGTACCCCTGAGCCGGCGGTCCGCGCTCGTCCTGACGGTCGCCTCGGTCGCCGGGCTGATGATGCTGGCCTGGCCGCTGCTCGTGCGCAGCCAGGACGGCGGTCAGCTGGGCCCGCCGTTCGTGTTCCTGGCGCTGCTGCCGGTGGTGATCGCGGTGGTGCTCTCGGAAATCACCGAGGGCGGGCTCGACCCGCGGGTGCTGGCGGTGCTCGGGGTGCTCACCGCGGTGAACGCCGTGCTGCGCGGCCTCTCCGCCGGCACGGCCGGAGTGGAGCTGGTCTTCTTCCTGCTGATCCTGGCCGGCCGGGTGTTCGGCCCCGGCTTCGGCTTCGTGCTCGGGTGCACGTCGCTGTTCGCCTCCGCGCTGCTGACCGGCGGGGTCGGCCCGTGGCTGCCGTTCCAGATGCTGTGCTCGGCGTGGGTCGGGATGGGAGCCGGGCTGCTGCCGCGCCGGGCCACCGGCCGCGCCGAGATCGCGATGCTGGCGGCGTACGGCGTGGTAGCGGCGTACGTCTTCGGCCTCCTGATGAACCTCTCATCCTGGCCGTTCGTGCTCGGCATCGCGGTGCCCGGGCACACCGGGATCTCGTTCGTGGCCGGCGACCCGCTGGGGTCGAACCTGCACCGGTTCCTGGTCTTCACCCTGATCACCTCCACCGGCTCCTTCGACACGGGGCGGGCCGTCACCACCGCCGTGGCGATCGCGGTGCTCGGGCCGGCCGTGCTGACCACGCTGCGGCGGGCCGCCCGGCGGGCCGTCGTGGTCGGCGCCGTCACGGGCGAGCGCGATACCCCGTTGCCGCCGGCTGGGACGGCCCCGCACGTGAACCCTCCAGTCCAGAGAGAGGAGGCCGCGATGTCCACTCCGCACTCCGGCCTCCGGGACGAGGCCGGGTCCCAGCTCTGAGGAACCCCATGTCTGCTCGGCAGCTCCTCCAGCCCGCCACCGCCGACCCGGCAGAAGTGCACGCCGGATGAGGCCGACCCGGCAGAAGTGCACGCCGTACTCAGTCCGGCGCCGGCGCCGTGAGCCGCGACTCGGCCCGCGTGGCGCCGACACTGGCGACGACGACGCAGGCCACGGCGAGCCACTGCACCGGCGCGAGGAACTCGTGGACGACGAGGATGCCGGCCAAGGCGGCGGCTGCGGGCTCGAGGCTCATCAGGATCCCGAACACCGAGGGCCGGATCGTCCGCAACGCGGTGATCTCGCACGAGTAGGGGACCACCGAGCTGAGCAGTCCGACCAGGGCGCCGAGCAGGATGACGCGCGGGTTGCCGAGCCCGCGGCCGGAGAGGGTGACCACCAACGGCGTGATCACGACCGTGGCGACGATGCTCGCCACGGTCAGGCCCTCGAGGCCGGGCCAGCGGCGGCCGGTGTCGGCACTGAGCAGGATGTACGCCGCCCACATCGCGGCGGCGAGCAGCGCGAAGCCGACACCGGCCAGGTCCAGGTCGCCCCGCTCGAGGCCGAGCAGCGCCACCCCGACGGCCGCGAGCAGCGCCCAGACCAGGTCGCGGGCCCGACGACTGCCGCTGACGGCCAGGGCCAGGGGGCCGAGGAACTCGATGGTCACCGCGATGCCCAGGGGGATCCGGGCGAAGGACTCGTAGATCGCCCAGTTCATGGCGCCCAGCGTCACCCCGAACGCGACCGCCACCTGCCAGTCGCGCGCCGTACGCCCGCGCAGGGAGGGCCGCGCCACCGCCGCGAGCACCACCGAGCTCGTGGCCAGCCGCAGCCACACCAGGGTGCTCGGTGCCGCGTCATCGAAGAGGTTCTTGGCGATGCCGGCGCCCAGCTGCACCGAGCAGATGCCGACGACCACCAGCCACACCGGCGGGATCCTCGACAGCACCCCCGCAACCTACGGCACCCGTTCTCTTCTGCCGGCTCGGCGTCGTAGCCGGGCGCACTTGTGCCGGGTCGACGTCGTACGGCGTCCACTTGTGCCGGGTCAGCGGACGACGTCGTACCAGAGGTTGGCGGTGCCGTTGGCCGAGGAGAACTCCCGCATCCGGAGGTCGACGGAGTGCCCGCCGGGCCAGTCGAAGAGGCGGGTGCCGTCGCCGAGCAGCACCGGCGCGACCAGCACCAGCACCTCGTCGACCAGCCCCGCGGCCAGGCCCTGGCGGGCGACGTCGGCGCCGAGGATGTTCACGTAGCGCCCGTCCGCAGCCTCGCGCGCGGCCGCGACCCCCGTCTCGAGGTCGGTCACGAACGTGGTGTCCGGCGGCGTCTCGGCCGGCGGCGTGTGGGTGAGCACGAACGACGGCCCGTGCCACTGCCCTCCGAACGCCCCCTCGTTGTCCGTGCCGCGGTTGGGGTCGTCGCCGCCGTGGGTACGGCGGCCCACGAGCAGCGCGCCGACCTGCGACACGATGCCGTCGGCCACCGGGTTGGGCCCGAGGTGCCGGGTCAGCCACTGCATGTCGCCGTCGGGACCGGCCATGAAGCCGTCCAGCGACATCGTGCAGGAGTAGAGCGTCTTGCTGGTCATGCGTCCTCCGAGTGGGCAGAGAGTCGATCCAGGGCGGTGCGCGTGTGCCGGGTCTCCGCGGCGAAGTAGTCGAGCCCCCAGTCGGCCACCACGGACGGGTAGTGGAAGATCTCCCCGGGCGCGTCTCCGCCGCGCAGCGACTCGCGCACCTCGCGCAGGTCGTCGAGCGCGGCCGCGAGCTGGGCGAC
Source organism: Nocardioidaceae bacterium (assembly GCA_033854915.1). Taxonomy (GTDB): domain Bacteria; phylum Actinomycetota; class Actinomycetes; order Propionibacteriales; family Nocardioidaceae; genus Nocardioides. Next base: position 647 of record JAWWPM010000306.1, on the reverse strand, counting down.
GTAGTCCTCGAGCATCGCGGTGATCCGCGCCGGTTCGGTCGCGTGACCGATCAGGAGCCGCAGCAGCACGGTGTGCTTGAGCACCGGGAAGCCGATCGGCGCCTCCGCCAACCACACGTGCAGGGCCTCGCGCCCCAGCTCGGTGATCCGGTACGTCGTGGTGCGGCGCCCGTTGCCTGTCGAGGTGGTCGGCTCCACGAACCCGTGGACGGTCAGCCGCCCGAGCTCGGAGTAGATCTGGCTCATCGCCGGCGCCACCCAGTAGAACCGCAGCGTGTTGTCCGCCCGCTGCTTGAGCTCGTAGCCGGTCAGCTCGTCACCGAACGTGAGCAGCCCGAGCAGCGCGTACCCCGTGGTCGGCAGGGTCGTCGGCGGGTCTTGACTCATGGCCCCACCAGACTACTGTTCCTAACAGGAAGAAACGAGGGAGGACGCTCATGGCCGAGACGCTGGTGATGGTGGGGACCCGCAAGGGTCTGTGGATCGGACGTTCCGACGAGGCCCGCGAGGACTGGACGTGGACCGGTCCGCACTTCGACATGGAGGAGGTGTACTCCTGCATGATCGACACCCGCGGCCCTACTCCGCGCCTGCTGGCGGGCGCCTCGTCGAGCTGGCTGGGACCGCGCGTACGCCACTCCGACGAC
>JAWWPM010000305.1:0-2564 GCA_033854915.1 Nocardioidaceae bacterium | reverse complement strand
TTCTTCGGCACCACCATGCGCCAGGCGTCGACCACGAACTCGCGCGCCTCGGCCGGGTCGAGGGCGGCAAGGTCGGTCTCCACCCAGTTGAACCGCAGGTCCGACGGCTGCGGCGGGTGGAATCGGTGCGGCTGCGCCGCGACGAGCGCCGCCCGCTCCTCCTTGGGAAACGCGAAACCCATCTTCGTCTCGTCGAGTGAGAACGCGACGTAGACGATCTGCTTGACGCGAAACTTCAGCCTGCCCCGGACGTAGACCTGGTACGAGCGCTCCAGGCTCGAGCCCAGCCACCGCACGTCCTCGACCGCGGCCACGTCACAACCAGGCGGCCGGGACGACGCAGAACCGGACGAGCGCGGAAAGTAGCACGCCACACGATAACGGTCGTCCGGCGTAGCTCGGCGGGGTCGGGAGCGGAGCCGCGAGCCGTGGTCAGAACGTCTCCGGGCCGCCCTGATCAAACCTCACCAGACTTGGAAGGCGTGCACCACCCGCCGCAGCGGTCTATTCGCGGTCCAGCCCCCTCTCCCCCGAGCACCGCCGCAGGTCAAGGCCAGATCAGCGGATGCCCTCAAAATCCGTCCTCCACGGCGCGAACGCCTTCTACAAAGACACCCAGGCCGTCAACGACCTGGTCAAGCACGGCTGACCCACGCAACACAGAGCACCCGTTGCATGGGAAGTACTCGGCGACGACCCGGTGCTCGCGCGAGAGCTCACGATGGTGCTGGAAGCGGACGCGGACGCGGCGGACCACTTAGTTTGGTCAGTCGGCCTCGGTTGACTCGAGCGCCGCGCCGTACACGGGGATACCCGTCGCTCTGCGTTGGACAGTTCGTACGTGGTCGAGCCGGGGTTCGGGGTGGCCCGCGGCACGCCGGCCTCGACCGCGGCCTCGGCGACGGTGGCGCGCATCGTGTCGATGCTGACTGTAACTCCGGCCGATGCGAGCTCCCGGACCACCGGCAAGGCCCGGGCCAGCTCTGTCGCCGCGGACACTCGGTTCGCGTCGGGCCTGGTTGAGCCGTCGAATGTCGGCCGAATCAGCCAGTTGAGCCCGACGCTGGCCCGAGTCGCGTGAGGACGACCGCACGCGGCCCACGCGCGCCGGGGACTCGGCGTTAGGCGATTCGAGTGGTTCGCCTCCCAGCTAGCCCGAGTATCTCAGTAGTTCCTCAGCATGGGCCATGATTTGCCGTGTGGAGGTGTCCCGGTTGGAGTGGCCACGGAGGTACCGGGACCGCGAATGGCTTGACTTCGTGGCCGACATGATGGCTTCGCCGCTGATCTCCTGGCCACACGAGCAGGTGGCGCGGTTGCTCGTGGACACCTTCGATGCCCCGGCGAGCACTTACTACTCGCACGCCGTCGGGCACCGCCTCGAGCAGAGGAGATGGCCGCCGGAGCACTTCGTCGACCACTTCGACGAGGCCGCCCACTGGGCGGAGCGGCACGCCCCAACTGAGCACCCGCTCCTGCGCTACTACCTGGTCACCGGGGACAGTCACTGCATGCAGGTCGCCGACGTCCCCTCCCGGTTCGCGGACGACCGGGTGGTGGCGGCGTGGAACGAGCGCGGCCGGCGCTGGGGAGGGGTGCAGTCTCAGCTGTCCTTCCCGGTGCTCTTCTCGCCGAGCGTGCATCGGGCGTTCATCGTCGGTCGCACCGACTCGTACTCGACGGAGGAGATGGCGCTGGCCCACCGGTTGCGGCGGCTGCTCATTGGCCTCGACCGGCAGATCTCGACGTTCTCGCGCTGGGCTGAACAGAGCGGGGCACCGGCGGTGGAGGTGGCCACGTGTCTGCGTCTCACTCCGCGCGAGCTCGCGGTGCTGGAGCTGCTGGCGCAGGGCCTCACCGCGTCCGCGATCGGTCGCCGGCTCGACATCGCCGTGCGGACCGTGCAGAAACATCTCTCGCACACCTACGGCAAGCTCGGTGTCGGCGACCGGCTGGCTGCTGTGCAGCGCGCCCAGCAGGTCGGACTGCTGCGGGGGCCCTGGCCTACGCAATACGCAGTTCCCGTCATAGGCGGGCCGGATCCCGATGGGGTCAAATGATGGATGCCTCCCGACTTTTGGGCGCACCACGTCAATGCGGAGAAGCCATGTTAGCGACGACCGACATCTTGACCCGGCTGAGCGAAGTGAAGGACAAGACCGCGGTGGCGCTGCGCACGGCGGAGGTCGACCGAGGCGCCTCGGTGGTCACCGTCGCCGTCGTGAAGGAGTTCGACTCCAAGGCCGAGAAGGCCGGCAGGAACTCCGACGGCGACAGCGCGGCCCGCGACTCGGTCATCGAGCTCGAGCAGGCGGGGGACAGCGCCAAGGCCGCCGCCGAGGCCGACCCCGGTCTGGGCGCCGAGGCCCTGGACGCCGTACAAGCCGCGCACCTGGCCATCTGCATCCTCAAGACCGAGGTCTAGGCGGCAGGGCAGAGGTGGCCCGAATTCCAACCGTGGCGCGTCCTGGCGACCCTTGCCACCCGGACGTCAGCGTCCCCCGAACGGTCAGCCGTTCAGGGTCCACCACACGGTCCGTGTCCGCCAACATGCCGGCACTGAG
>JAWWPM010000304.1:0-2814 GCA_033854915.1 Nocardioidaceae bacterium | reverse complement strand
GTGGACGAACGGGCCCGGCGGCTCAGATCGGGAGCAGCTCCGGTCGCTTGGGGAGTACGCCGTCACCCGAGGAGCGCCCGGTGATGCGGCGGTGGATCCACGGCGCGGCATGGGTGACCACCCACTCGAAGTCCGCCCGGCGGCCGACCCGGACCGGCGCGTGGCCGGTCAGCATCGAGGGGTCGAGGGCCACCAGGCCGTGGGGCACACCGAGGGTGTCGAGCACCTCGATGGCCACCGCCTGGTGCCCGACCGGGCCGAGGTGGAGACGGTCCTCGGCCCAGACCGTTGCCGGGTCCTCGGGCCGCATCCGCCACGAGTCGAGCACGACGGCGCCGTGCCGGTCGGCGATCTCGCGGACCCGCTCGTTGTAGATCGCGAACCGGCCGCGCAGCCGCCCGAACGGGCCGCCGACGCCGGGGTCGAAGGCGGTGAACAGCCCGACCGTGGCGCCGCTCGCGACCAGTCGGCCGATGGCGCCGTCGTACACCTCGGCCAGCGCGTCGACGTCGAGGCGCGGCCGGAGCAGGTCGTTGCCGCCGGCGTAGATCGTGACCAGGTCGGGTGCCAGGGCCAGGGCGGGCTCGAGCTGCTCGGCCACGATCGGGCGCAGGGTGCGGCCACGGATCGCGAGGTTGGCGTAGCCGAAGTCGTCGGTGCGCTCCGCCAGGACCTCGGCCACCCGGTCGGCCCAGCCGCGTACGGCGTTCGGGCGGGTGGGATCGGGGTCGCCGACCCCTTCGGTGAAGGAGTCGCCCAGGGCGACGTAGCGATGGAAGACGGGTGCGCTCACGTCCGGAATCGTCTCAGAGGGCCGGATTCGAGGCGGTCGCAGGGCGACCTGCTCACCCTGCGAACAGGCCCGGTAGCCTGCGACCGTGCTGCTCAGCGACCGCGACATCCTGGCCGAGATCGACGCGCGCCGGATCGTGATGGACCCCTGGGACCCGGCGATGATGCAGCCGTCGTCGATCGACGTGCGGCTCGACCGCTTCTTCCGGGTCTTCGAGAACCACCGCTACCCGCACATCGACCCGGCCGCAGACCAGTCCGACCTGACCCGGATGGTCGAGCCGGACGGCGACGAGCCGTTCATCCTGCACCCGGGCGAGTTCGTGCTCGGCTCGACGTACGAGATGGTCACGCTGCCCGACGACGTCGCCGCGCGGGTCGAGGGCAAGTCGTCGCTGGGCCGGCTCGGGCTGCTGACCCACGCCACCGCGGGCTTCGTCGACCCTGGGTTCTCCGGGCACGTCACCCTCGAGCTGGCCAACGTGGCGACCCTGCCGATCAAGCTCTACCCGGGCATGAAGATCGGGCAGTTCTGCTTCTTCCGGCTCTCGTCGCCGTCGGAGCACCCGTATGGCTCGGAGAAGTACGGCTCGCGCTACCAGGGCCAGCGCGGGCCCACGCCGTCGAGGTCGTTCCAGAACTTCCACCGGACCCCGATCTGATGACCTCCCCCGTGCCCGAGCTGACCATCGCGGTGCTGGGCGGGACCGGCCCACAGGGTCGCGGGCTCGCCCGCCGCTGGGCCGGCGCCGGCCTGTCGGTCGTGCTCGGCAGCCGGTCCGCCGAGCGGGCCGTCGAGGCCGCGGCCGCGCTCGCCGAGGCCACGGGGGGTGACGTACGTGGCGCGGGGAACTACGAGGCGGCCGCGATGTGCGACCTGGCCGTGGTGGCGGTGCCGTACGACGGCCACTCCGACCTGTTGCGCTCCGTCGCGGAGGCGCTGGCCGGCAAGATCGTGGTGGACTGTGTGAACCCGCTCGGCTTCGACCAACAGGGCGCCTACGCGCTTCCGGTCGCGGACGGCTCCGCGGCCCAGGAGGCCGCGGCGATCCTCACCGACTCGACCGTGGTCGCGGCCTTCCACCACGTCAGCGCTGCGCTGCTCGACGACCCCGAGGTGTCGTCGGTCGACACCGACGTGCTGGTGCTGGGCGACGACCGGGACGCCACGGACCTCGTGGCTTCGCTGGCGGACGTCGTCCCCGGGATGCGGGGGGTGTACGGCGGCCGGTTGCGCAACGCCCACCAGGTCGAGGCCCTCACCGCGAACCTGATCAGCGTCAACCGCCGCTACAAGGCGCACGCCGGGCTCCGCGTCACCGACATCTGACCCGTGGACCGGCGAGTCGGCCGAGATGCCAGGAAGCCGACCGCGGATGAACGCGATCGGCTTCCCTCCAGCGGGCCGTGGGAAAGGGTTTCACAGCCAGCTGAGACGGCGGACCTTGCGGTGCCGGCGGCGGGCGCCGGTGGGCTGGTGCTTGTGAGTGGGGTGGATCCGGTCCTCGATCAGGTAGCGGGCCTGGGCCTCGATGTCGGGGGTGTTCATGGCGGTGTTCATGCTGGTGCTCCTCTCGATGTGGTGGTGGTCAGACCTGCGTCAGGACGATGTCGCCGCTGACGGTCCGGGCCTGAAGCTCGATGTGGTCCTGGCCGTCCTTGGGTGCCCCGACGCTGTCGAGGTCGGAGCGCACCGAGCCGGTGACCGTGTTGATGTCGGCCCACACCGGCGTACCGGCCGGGATGCCGATGTGGACGTCGCTGCTGGCGCCCTTGGCGCTGACCTTGCCGCGTTGTGCCCGGCCGATGCTGAGGTCGCCGCTGCCGGTCGACAGCGAGACGTCGGCGTTGGCGGTGGCGACGTTCAGGTCGCCGGAGCCCGTCTTGACGACGGTGCGCGCGTTGGCGGTGCCGACCTCTACGTCGCCCGAGCCCGTCGAGACGTTGAGCTCGCGCACGCAGCTGCCGACGGACACATCGCCCGAGCCGCTCTTGATGTTCAGCTCGGCGTGGGCCTCGGAG
>JAWWPM010000303.1:0-2546 GCA_033854915.1 Nocardioidaceae bacterium | reverse complement strand
TTGGCCGGCGTCGTCGGGGTCACCGGTATCGGCGCGGCGCAGATCGACTTCCTGCATGCGGTGTACGGGAATTTCCCGCTGATGCTGGCGATCATCGCCCTGCTGACCTACATCCTGCTCGTGCGCGCGTTCCGGTCGCTGCTGCTGCCGCTGAAGGCGGTGATCCTCAACCTGGTCTCGCTGTCGGCCGTCTACGGCCTGATGGTCCTCATCTGGCAGGACGGGTACGGCTCCAACGCCGTCTTCGGCATCCAGGAGACCGGTGCGGTCACCTTCTGGATCCCGCTGATGGTCTTCGCGTTCCTGTTCGGGCTGTCGATGGACTACGAGGTGTTCATCCTGTCCCGGATCCGCGAGGAGTACGACGCGGGCGCGTCCACCGACGAAGCCGTGGTGCTCGGCATCGGCCGGACCGGCCGACTGGTCACGAGTGCCGCGCTGATCCTGTTCCTCGCCTTCGCCGCCCTGGCCTCGGGCCCGGGCACCGACATCAAGGTGCTCGCGACCGGTCTCGGTTTCGGCATCCTGCTCGACGCCACGATCGTGCGCTCGGTGCTGGTGCCGTCCCTGGTGTCCCTGTTCGGCTCGTGGAACTGGAAGCTGCCCGACTCGGTCGCCCGCATCCTGCGCATCCCGCCGTCCGTGGTGCACACCGAGCGACCGGAGGTCGCCGTCGGCGACTGAGGTTCCGGCAGACTGTGTCGCGCCATGCCTCCTGCTGCCCCCGAGCCCACCGAGCCGACCGAGCCCACCGGGCTGCCCTCCCCCCGCCATCAGGAGACGCGCGAGATCGCGGCCGCGATGAACCTCGCCCTCCGGATCGGGGAGCTGCTGCTCTCCTCCGGCGCCGGGGCGGGTGACGTCAGCTCGGCCATGCGCAACGTCGCCTGGTCCTGTGGGCTGCGCGGCTACACCGCCGACGTGATGTTCACCGAGCTCACCATGAGCCATCAGTCCTCCCCCGACGAGCCGGCCCTGGTCCAGATCCGCCAGGTGCGCTACCGCGAGGTCGACTACGGCGACCTCACCGAGGTCGATCACCTGATCCGGGCCCTGGTCGAGGGGGAGATCACCGGGGCCGAGGCCACCATCCGGCTCAACCGGATCATCTCCACCGGCCACTCGCGCCCGCGCTGGTCGGTCACCGCAGCCCTCGGAGTCATGGGCGGAGGCGTCGGGATGGTGCTGGGCGGCGACTGGCTCGTGGTCGCCGTCGCCGCCGCCGCGGCCATGCTGGTCGACCTGATGCAGCGGCAGATGAGCCGGCGCCGGCTGCCGCCGTTCTACCAGCAGGTGGCCGGCGGGCTGCTGGCGACGCTGATCGCGGTCGCGGTCGCGGCCACCCCGGCCAAGGTCTCATCGAGCCTGGTGATCTCGACCAGCATCATCATGCTGCTGGCGGGGGTGAACTTCCTGGGCGCGATCCAGGACGCCCTGACCGGCTTCCCGGTCACCGCCGGCGCCCGGATCCTCGAGGCCTTCGTGGCGACCTCGGGCGTCGTCGCCGGGGTCAGCGGTGGTCTGCAGCTCGCCACCGTGCTCGGCATCGACCTCGGCCGGCTCAACCCCGGCGCGTACTCCATCGCCGCCACTCCGCTGATGGTGGTGGGCGGCGGCATCGCGGCTGCTGCCTACTCTTTCTCGGCGTACGCCCCACCGCGCGCGCTGGCGCCGATCGCGGTCGTCGCCGCGCTGGCGATCTGGGTGTACGCCACCGTCTACCACCAGGGCTTCGGCATCGCCTGGTCCTCCGCGCTGGCCGCCCTGCTGCTCGGTCTGGTCAGCTACCCCGTCGCGGCCCGGACCCGGATCCCGGCGCTGGTGGTGGTGGCAGCCGGGATCACGCCGTTCCTGCCCGGACTCTCGATCTTCCGCGGCCTCACCCTGCTGGGCACCGATGCGAGCTCCGCCCTGCTGGCGATGGTCACCGCTGCGGCCATCGCGATCGCGCTGAGCTCGGGGGCGATCCTCGGGGAGTACCTCGCCCAGCCGATCCGACGCGAGACCCGTCGGCTGGAGAACAAGCTGGCCGGTCCGAGATTGGTCGGTCCGCACACGGTGCGCCAGCTGAGACGCAAAGCCGCCAAGCAGTCCCCTGCGAATCCCACCTAGGTGTAACCGGCTCAAGTCAGCCGAGAGCCCCACGGGTCATTGCCTGCGCGGCGCGGTGACCATGCGGTCACCGGGCGACTGAGGGACGTGGGCACCAACTGTCACTGCGAAAGGTGCCGGCGGTCACCGGACACCACACGGCCGCCAACCCGGTCGGCCGTGACCGTGACCGACATGGATGACACCGCCGCGCCGCTGACTGGCATCCGGTGTCGGAGGCGACCCGTACTGACGCCACTGGGTGAGCGGAGGATCACGACTGGGTCGAGTACCGGGTTGGGGTTCCTCCAGGAGCCACGACGTGCCAGCACTCCGGGTTCCCGCTCGTCTCTGTGGGTAACCATCGAGACGCGTCTAGCGGAGCGGTGAGCCGTCAGTCTGCGCAGCTCGGCAGCGCTCCCTGCAGCACAGCCCACCCCCCCTTTGGGTATGGG
>JAWWPM010000302.1:0-3913 GCA_033854915.1 Nocardioidaceae bacterium | reverse complement strand
ACGCGCCCCGGCCAACGCGTCCACCGCCACGTCGACGAAGCGCAGCACGACCGCGAGCTCGATGCCGCCGCCGGTGGGTGCTTCCATGGCCTGCCTCGTGCTCGGTCGTGGCGGCACCCCCGGATCGGGTCGGGTCGTGGAGGGAGCCGGGCTGACAATGTAGTCGGGCGGACGCTGATTCGTGCGCGCACGGGGGTGTCGGATATTCTCTTCAGGTTGCCCGCTGTGCGCGGGCTGCGTTCCACCCTCGACTTCAGGAGTTACCCGTGGCTGCCGTCTGTGACATCTGCGCCAAGAAGCCCGGCTTCGGCAACAACCGGCCGTGGTCGCGCAAGATCACCAAGCGCCGCTTCGACCCCAACATCCAGCGGGTCCGTGCCACGGTCAACGGCACCCCCAAGCGGCTCAACGTCTGCACCGGCTGCCTCAAGGCCGGCAAGGTCACCCGCTGACCTGAACCTCACCTGACCTCACCGAGCCCCGGCGCCCTCGCGGTGTCCGGGGCTTCGTGCTGTCCGGGGGCTGCACCAGTCAGAAGTGGGTCCAGCCGGTCGGGCCGTCGTACTCCGTGCCGTCGACGGTGACCCCCGAGCCCTCGGCGACGGTGCCGATCGCGAGCCAGCCGTCGGGTGCCGCGTCGGGGAACGTCGCGAGCAGGGCGTGGTCGTCACCGCCGCCGAGGATGAACTGCAGCGGGTCGGCGCCGAGGGCCGCGCCGACGGCCCGGAGCGGCTCGGCGACCTCGAACGCCTCACGACGCACGTCGATCGCGACACCGGAGGCGTCGGCGACGTGGCGAGCCTCGGCGAGGAGCCCGTCGGAGATGTCGATCATCGCGGTGGCCCCGGCTGCGGCGCCCGCCGGCCCGGCGTCGTACGGCGGCTCGGGGCGGCGGTAGGCCTCGACCAGCACCCGCGGGGAACGGAAGCCGCGTCCCAGCACGGCGTACCCCCCGGCGGCCCAGCCCTGCCGCCCGCACAGGGCGAGCACGTCGCCCGGCTCGGCGCCGGAGCGCAGCACCGGAGCCTGGGCGCAGCCGCCGATCACGGTGACCGCGACGACCACGGAGTCCGCGGAGGTGAGGTCGCCGCCGACGACGCTCGCGCCGACGAGGGCGCACTCCTCGGCGAACCCCGCCGCGAAGTCGAGGGCCCACTGGGCGGGGAGGTCCGGCGGGGTCGCGAGCCCGATCGTCAACGAGTGCGCGCGGCCGCCCATGGCGTTGACGTCGGAGAGGTTGGCGGCTGCGGCGCGGTGGCCGATGTCGTTGGCCGAGGCCCAGTCACGACGGAAGTGCCGGCCCTCGACGAGGAGATCGGTCGACACCACGACATGGCCGTTGCGGATCCGGAGCACGGCTGCGTCGTCCCCGGGCCCCACCAGCACCTGCTCGCCCTGGGGGAACATCTGCTGGATCCGGGCGATCAGCGGGAACTCGCCGGCCTGGGCCATGGTGGCGTCAGCGGGGAAGGACATGGCCCCATCCCACCAGATCGCCGGCCGGGGTGCGCCCTCACGGTGGGCGACCTGTCGGGGGGTGTCAGGTGCGCGGTAGGTTGTCCGCGCACCGTCACCCGACCCGGAGGAGACAACGATGGTCGTCCAGGCGTACATCCTCATCCAGACCGACGTGGGCAAGGCCGCCGACGTGGCTCGTGCCATCGCCCAGGTGAAGGGGGTGACCCTCGCCGAGGACGTCACCGGTCCTTATGACGTGATCGTCCGCGCGGAGGCCCGCAACGTCGACGAGCTCGGCAAGCTGGTCGTGTCCAAGGTGCAGAACCTCGACGGCATCACCCGCACCCTGACCTGCCCTGTCGTCCACATCTGACTTGCGCCCTTCGTCACTGCGCACGCGCCCCAGGCCCCAGCGGGCCCGGGGCGCTCGCATGTCGGCGTACCTCCTGTGTCTGGGTGTGCTGCTGGCCGCGTGCGGCAAGGAGCCGGTGACGATTCCGACCCTGCGGCTCACCGCTGACGACCAGGCCCGATGCCAGCGCCTGACCAGCGCGCTGCCCGACTCGGTCGCCGACCAGGGGAGGCGCAAGACGCAGCCGGCGGAGGCGCTGGGCGGCGCCTGGGGCGACCCGGCGATCGTGGCCGAGTGCGGGGTCGCCTTGCCGGCGGGCTTCTCGAAGAGCTCCGGCTGCCAGGAGGCCGACGGCGTCGGCTGGTTCATCCCCGACAGCCAGGTCAACGACCAGGAGGCCGACGTCGTGATGTCCACGGCCGGCTACCGGCCGGTGCTGCAGGTGACGATCCCCGCGAAGTACCGCCCCAACGGTCTGGCCGCGGCGATGGTCGAGCTGGCCCCGATGGTCAAGCAGTACACGCGGCTCGTGCACCCCTGCCACTGACCTCGTTGCAGGTACGACAGCGGGCGCGGCGGCACGTCGTACCACCTGTCCCACCGGCCCCACCGCGGGGTCACTCTCGTCACTTCTTGGGGGTTGCAACGGACGAGAAGTGACGGGATCCCCGGCTGACCGGGTATGCCGACAAGCGCCGTCAGCGCAGGCCGGTGCCGCGGCGCAGGGCGAGCTGGATGAGCCGGTCGACCAGGGCGGGGTAGTCGACCCCGGTGGCGGCCCACATGCGGGGGTACATCGAGGTCGGGGTGAAGCCCGGCATCGTGTTGATCTCGTTGATCACCAGGCCGCCGCCGGGCATCACGAAGAAGTCGACCCGCGCCAAACCCTCGCAGCCGATCGCCTCGAACGCCCGCGCCGCCATCTCCCGCAGCTCGGTGGCCACGTCGTCGGGCAGGTCGGCCGGCACGTCGAGTTCGGTGTGCTCCTCGGGGAGGTACTTGGCGGCGAAGTCGTAGAACTCGTGCTCCCCGCCGATCCGGATCTCCGCGGGCACGCTGGTCTCCGGCGTACCGTCCAGCGCCTCGAGGACACCGCACTCGACCTCGCGGGCACCCACCGCGGCCTGCTCGACCAGGGCCTTGGGGTCGTGCCGGTGGGCCTCCTCGATCGCGGCGGCGAGCTCGGAGGGGTCGTGAACCTTGCTGATCCCCATGCTCGAGCCGGCCCGGGAGGGCTTGACGAACAAGGGGAAGCCGAGGTCGGCGACCCGGTGGCGGACGCCGTCGGGGTCGCGGTACCACTCCCGCGCGGACACCGTCACCGACGGCATCACCGGCAATCCCGCGGCCTTCAGCACGATCTTGGCGTAGGCCTTGTCCATGCCGACCGCGCTGGCCAGCACGCCCGCGCCGACGTAGCGGACGCCGGCCATCTCGAACATCCCCTGGATCGTGCCGTCCTCCCCCCAGGGGCCGTGCAGGAGCGGGAAGACCACGTCGACCTCGCCCAGGGTCTGCGGTGGCCGCGACGGCTCGTGGACGACGAGGTCGGTGCTGTCGGTCTCGCGGAGCAGGGCGATCGACGCTCGCTCGCCGTCGACGCTGGGCAGCTGGTCGGGCCCCTTGATCTGGAGCCGCTCGGAGTCGCCGGACTCCAGCACCCAGCGGCCGTCCGTGGCGATGCCGATCGGGATCACGTCGTACGTCGTCCGGTCGATCGCGTCGAGCACGCTGCCGGCGGTGACGCAGCTGATCGCGTGCTCGCTGGAGCGTCCGCCGAAGACGATCGCGACGCGGGGCTTGCGGTGGTGGCTAGGGGGATCGCTCATCGCACGCGACCCTACCGGGGGTGCCGCCCCCGCTCGCCGTACCCTCGGGAGCATGACCGAACCCACCTGGTCTCCTGCCACCACGGCCGTCACGGCCGGCCGTCCCGAGCACGTGCCGGACGCGCCGCTGAACGCGCCGATCACAATGGCGTCGACCTACGTGGCGGGCGGCGACCTGGAGTACGGCCGCTACGGCAACCCGACGTGGACGGCCTTCGAGGAAGCGCTGGGAGCCCTCGAAGGCGGCCGTTGCCTGTCGTTCGCGTCGGGCCTG
>JAWWPM010000301.1:0-4193 GCA_033854915.1 Nocardioidaceae bacterium | reverse complement strand
CCACAACGCCGGCCTGAGCACGGCGCTCTACAGCAGCACCGGCTCGGTCAAGAGGCTGGCGAAGAGCTGGGACGCCACCAACGGCGGCCTCGACCCCTACGGCCTCGACAACGGCACCGCGAAGATCGACCGCTTCGTGACGGACGCCAAGGACAACCACCTCGTCAACTCGCTGGTCGCGCAGCTCTCGGCGAAGGCGCCCACCCTGGCCGTCGCTCAGCTCTCGGCCTTGGGCTCCATCGGTCGCCAGGACGGCTTCAGCAGCCCGGAGTACGCCGCTGCCCTGACCACGACGGACCGGCTCGTGGGCCGGGTCGCCAAGGCGATCGCGGCCAGCCCCGAGCTGGCCGGGCACACCCTCCTGATCGTGACGGCCAACCGCGGCGGGACCGCCAAGCGCGCCAACCCCACCACCGTCGCGTCGGTCTACCGCGTGCCGCTGGTGGTCACCGGCCCGGGCGTCGCTGTGGGCGGCAACCTCTACGCGATGAACCCGCAGTACACCGACCCGGGCAGCACCAACCCCGGCTACGACCTGCCGTCCCCGATCCGCAACACGTTCGTGGCCGACCTGGTGACCAAGCAGCTCGCCCTGCCGCCGGTGCCGGGATCGACGATGGGCTGGGGCCAGGACTTCACCGTCCTGGCGCCGCCGGCACCTCCGGCACCGCCCGCGCCGACCGTCCCGTAGCCGCGATCGGGGGCGGTCGAGGGCCGCCCGGAGGGCCGGGGAGCCCGACCTATACTGACCCGGACCTTCCCCGCCCGAACAGGATCTCCGCCCATGCCGCTCGCCACGCGCGCACTGGCGTTGGCAGTGGTCAGTGCGGCCGGGCTCGGTCTGGGCGCCTGTGACAGCCAGGGCAAGCCGAACGCCGTGCACCGGACCCACTACACCGCCCCCACGGGCAACGCGCCGGTCGACGGGCCGTCCGGACACGGTCTCGGGCTCGGTCGGCCGCTGACGGCGTCGCCCTTCCAGCAGCCGGTCAAACGCCCCAACCTGCTGATGATCACCGCGGACGACGCGTCGTGGAACGACATGCAGTACATGCCGCACCTGCAGAAGCTGATGGTCGACGAGGGCATCACCTTGAAGAACGGCCTGGCCCCGACCCCCATCTGCGTGCCCGCCCGCGCGTCGCTGCTCTCGGGCCAGTACGCCCACAACCACGGCGCGGTCACCATCAACGGCACCGGCGGCGGCGTCTCGGCCTTCCCCGACGCTGCGACCCTCCCGGTCTGGCTGCAGAGCGCCGGCTACCGGACGATGTTCGTCGGCAAGTACCTCAACGGGTACGGCGAGGCCGACGCGCCGACGTACGTCCCGCCGGGCTGGAGCGACTGGCACGGCACGGTCGACCCGTCGACGTACAACTACGTGATGCCGACGGTGAACAACAACGGGCACCTCCAGCAGTTCCACCGCTACAACTCCAGCGTGATCAGCGACATCTCCAACCGGCTGCTGGCGCGCCCGCAGACCCGGAAGAAGCCGTGGTACATGTGGGTCAACTACGTGGCTCCTCACGTCGGTGGGCCCACCGGACCCGACGACCCGCCGCGGACCTTCCCCTCCGACCCGCACCCCCTCAGCACCACCACCCCGGCACCGCGCGACGCCGGCACCTTCTCGCAGCTGAAGCTGCCGACCAAGCCCGACATGTTCGAGAACACCGATGACAAGACGCTGATCCGCGCGGTGCACCAGACCTGGTCGGCCGACCGCCGTCAGGAGCTTCTCGAGGCGTTCCAGCAGCGGGTCGAGGCGCTGCAGTCGGTGGACCGCGCCCTCGGCCGCACCATGCACACGCTGCGGCGTACCCATCAGCTCAAGGACACCTACGTCGTTTTCACCTCCGACAACGGGTTCGTCCTCGGCGAGCACAACCTGACCGGGAAGCTCTGGTACTTCCGTGAGATCGTCGGGGTGCCGATGTATGTCCGCGGCCCCGGGCTCCCCCACGGCCGCACCAGCAGGGCACCGGTGACCAACGCCGACTGGGCGCCGACGTTCGCCGAGCTGGCCGGCGCAACGCCGACCGACACCGTGGACGGCGTCGACGTGATGCCGTGGCTGACCTCGAAGGCGGCTGCGCGGGTCGTGCCGATCGAGGGCTATCCGGTCAAGGGCGGGCTCACCCCGCTCTACACGGGGGTCGTCGACGGACCGTGGACCTTCGTCGAGGGCCGGGGCGGCCGCGGCGAGCTCTACCGGCGGACCGTCGACCCGTGGCAGAACCACAACCTGATCCGCGATCCCCGCTATCGCGACCAGAAGCGCGAGCTGCGCCGGCTCACTCATCAGTACGCCGACTGCGCCGGCGCGACGTGCCCCACGGACTTCTACCGCTGATCCGAGGCTCCGGCCGGTAGCGTTGGGGGTTGTGAGCACCGCCCAGCCAGGGCCGGGCAAGCCCGGCCGCGTCTACGCCGCCCGGCTGGTCGGCCTGCCGATCTTCGACCCCCAGGGTGACCAGGTGGGGAAGGTCCGCGACCTCGTCGTCGCGATCCGGTCCGAGACCAGCCAGCCGCGGGTGCTCGGAGTGGTCGCCGAGGTCTTCGGACGGCGCCGGATCTTCGTGCCGATGACCCGGGTGACCCACATCGACAGCGGGCAGGTCTACACGACCGGCCTGCTCAACATGCGTCGGTTCGAGCAGCGCCCCACCGAGACCCTGGTGATCGGGCAGATGCTCGACCGCACGGTCACGATCGCCTCGACCGGGGTGAAGGGCACCGTCTACGACGTGGCCATGGAGCAGGCCCGCACCCGCGACTGGGTGCTGTGCCGGGTCGCGGTCCAGGAGCCCGGCAAGGGACTGCGCCGAAAGGGCCAGACCCACGTCGTCGAGTGGCACGACGTGGTGGGCCTGGTCGGGCGGGAGCCTTCGCAAGGGGCCACCCACCTGATCGCCGCGCTGAACGAGATGCGGGCCGCCGACGCCGCCAGCGTAATCCACGACCTGCCGCCCGAGCGTCGTACCGCCGTGGTGGCCGCGATGGACGACGAGCGCCTGGCCGACGTGTTGGAGGAGCTGCCCGAAGAGGACCAGGTCGAGATCCTGGGACACCTCGACAGCGAGCGCGCCGCCGACGTCCTCGAGGAGATGTCGCCCGACGACGCGGCCGACCTGATCGCCGACCTGCCACCCGAGACGGCCGCGACGCTGCTGGGCCTGATGGAGCCCGACGAGGCCGAGGACGTGCGACGCCTGATGTCGTACGCCGAGGAGACGGCCGGCGCGATGATGACGCCCGAGCCGGTGATCCTCGGGCCCGACGCGACCATTGCCGACGCGCTCGCCCAGATCCGGCAGGCCGAGCTGCCGGTATCGCTGGCCGCGATGGTCTACGTGTGCCGGCAGCCGCTCGAGACCCCGACCGGCCGGCTGCTGGGCGTCGCACACTTCCAGCGGCTGCTGCGCGAGCCGCCGTCGACACTGGTCGCGGCGGCGCTCGACCAGACCATGGACCCGCTCCACCCCGAGGCCACGATCGACGAGGTGGCCTCCCACCTGGCGACCTACAACCTCGTGGCCGCGCCAGTCGTGGACGAGGAGGGCCGCCTGCTCGGTGCGGTGACCGTCGACGACCTGCTCGACCACATGCTGCCGGAGAACTGGCGCGACCAGCCGGTGCGGACCCAGGAGGCGAGCCATGGCTGAGCGGCGCGCCCGCCTCGACACGCCCAAGGAGCAGCGCCGGGCGCTGATCCGCACCCCGACCTACGACCGCGACGCCTTCGGGGTCTTCGCCGAGCAGTTCGCCCGCTTCATGGGGACCGCCCGGTTCCTGATGTGGATGACCGTGTTCGTCCTCTTCTGGGTCGGCTGGAACACCCTGACGCCGCACTCGTGGCACTTCGACAAGTACCCCTTCATCTTCCTGACGCTGATCCTGAGCCTGCAGGCGTCGTACGCCGCGCCGCTGATCCTGCTCGCGCAGAACCGCCAGGAGTCACGCGACAAGGTGGTCGGCGAGCAGGACCGGCAGGCGAACGCCCGTGCCCATGCCGACATGGAGTTCCTCGCCCGCGAGGTGGCCTCGCTGCGGATGGCGGTCGGCGAGGTCGCCACCCGCGACTTCCTGCGCTCCGAGCTGCGCACGCTGCGCGACGACCTCGTCGAGGCCGACGAGGACGAGGTGTCCACCGCCTGAGAGCGGGAACCAGCCGCCACCTAGGATGGGCA
>JAWWPM010000300.1:0-3571 GCA_033854915.1 Nocardioidaceae bacterium | reverse complement strand
CCAGTGCCACGCAGGCCGCTGTCGCCGCCGGGTAGTCCCGCCCGCCGACGACGACTGTGGTCGGCGCGGTCACCTGCTGCGCGCGTGACCACTGCTCGGGATTGCGTTCGCCGTACCTGTCCAGGTTCGACTCGGCCGCCTCGGCACTGGTCAGCTGCGCCCGCAGCGCGTCGTCGACCCCGACCGCGCACCACAGCCGGGCCGCGAAGTCGACCAGGCCGGCGTGGTCACCCGCGGCAAGGAGCGCGTCGTACTCCGCCTCGAGCTCGGACTCGTCCGGCCACGGGTAGCCGGTGATCCCCGGCGCCAGCAGGGTCAGCGACGCCACCCGCTCCGGCCGCTCGAGCGCCAGCGCCAGGCTGGTCTCCCCACCCATGCTGTTGCCGACGAGGTGCGCCTCGTCCAGGCCGAGGTGGTCGAGCACCGCCACCAGGTCGTCCATCGTCCGGTAGCCCTCCGTGGCCGGAGCCGACCGACCGAAGGCGCGTCGGTCGAACCGCACCAGGCGCATCCCCGCGAGCAGCGGCAGCACCGGGTCCCACACGGTCGAGTCGTGGATCCCCGGGTGCAGCAGCACGACCGGGGGGCCGTCGCCCCCCAGGTCCTCCAGCCACAGCCGGTCACCGCCGACGGCGAGCATCGTCTCCATGCGGTCGAGCCGCCCTCAGATCAGGCCGAGCTCCGTGACCGCGTCGCGCTCCTCGGCCAGCTCGGCGACGCTGGCGTCGATCCGGCCCCGGCTGAAGTCGTCGATCTCGAGGCCCTGGACGATGCTCCAGTCGCCGCCGGAGGTGGTGACCGGGAACGAGGAGATCAGGCCCTCGGGGACGCCGTAGGCGCCGTCGGAGGCGACCGCCATCGAGACCCAGTCGCCGGAGGCGGAGCCGTGCAGCCAGTCGCGCGCGGCGTCGATGGTGGCGGAGGCCGCGGAGGCGGCCGAGGACGAGCCGCGGGCCTCGATGATCGCGGCGCCGCGCTTGGCGACGGTGGGGATGAAGTCGTTCCCGAGCCAGGCCTGGTCGCCGACCACCTCGGCGGCGTTGCGCCCACCGACCTCGGCGTGGAACAGGTCCGGGTACTGCGTGGCCGAGTGGTTGCCCCAGATCGTCATCTTCGTGATGTCGGTGACCGGGGCGCCGGTCTTGGCCGCGAGCTGCGAGATCGCGCGGTTGTGGTCGAGCCGGGTCAGCGCGGAGAAGCGCTCGCGCGGGATGTCCGGAGCGTTGGACATCGCGATCAGCGCGGTGGTGTTGGCCGGGTTTCCGGTGACGCCGCTCCGGACGTCGGAGGCGGCGACCGCGTTCAGCGCCTTGCCCTGGGCGGTGAAGATCGCCCCGTTGGCCTCCAGCAGGTCGCCCCGCTCCATGCCCGGGCCACGCGGCCGGGCACCGACCAGCAGGGCCAGGTTGACCCCGTCGAAGACGGTCTCGGCGTCGGCGCCGATCTGGACGCCGGCCAGCGTCGGGAACGCGCAGTCGTCGAGCTCCATGACGACACCCTCGAGCGTCTTGAGGGCCGGCTCGATCTCGAGCAGGCGCAGCTCGATCGGGGTGTCCTTGCCCAGCAGGTCTCCGCTGGCGAGGCGGAACAGCAGGCTGTAGCCGATCTGTCCGGCGGCGCCGGTGACGGCGACCTTGACGGGGGCGTTGCTCACGACGGGCTCCTTGGTCTTGGGGTGATTCCGACGCTAGCAGCGCCGGACGCGCCCGCCGACCCCGGCTGTGGACTCGGACCGGAGGGTGTGGGCCTTCGCGTCCGGCTTCGGGGGGTATGACCGACGCGATACCGTTTCGGCGTGACCGACAACGCGATCATCTACACCCATACCGACGAGGCTCCGCTGCTGGCGACGTACTCGTTCCTCCCGATCATCCAGGCGTACGCCGGAGTGGCGGGTGTCGACGTGGAGACGCGCGACATCTCGCTCGCGGGCCGGATCATCGCCCAGTTCGCCGACCGGCTGCCGGCCGACCCGCTGGTGCCCGACGCGCTCGCCGAGCTCGGCGAGCTGGCGAAGCGGCCCGAGGCCAACATCATCAAGCTGCCCAACATCTCGGCGTCCGTGTCCCAGCTGAAGGCGGCGATCGCCGAGCTCCAGGAGCAGGGGTTCGACCTCCCGGCCTACCCGGACAACCCCAGCACCGACGAGGAGCGGGACGCCCGGACCCGCTACGACAGGACCAAGGGCAGCGCGGTCAACCCCGTGCTGCGCGAGGGCAACTCTGACCGCCGGGCACCGGCCTCGGTCAAGCAGTACGCCCGCAACCACCCGCACTCGATGGGCGCCTGGAGCCCCGAGTCGAAGACGAACGTCGCGCACATGACCGCCGACGACTTCCGGTCCAGCGAGACCTCGGCGGTGCTCGAGCACGACGACGACCTGCGCATCGAGCTGATCGGCGACGACGGCACCACCACGGTGCTGCGCGAGTCGCTGCCGGTGCTGGCCGGCGAGGTGGTCGACGCCACCGCGATGCACGTGGCCGCGCTGCGTGAGTTCCTGACGGCGCAGATCCAGCGCGCCAAGGACGACGGCGTGCTGTTCTCCGTGCACCTGAAGGCGACCATGATGAAGGTCTCCGACCCGATCATCTTCGGCCACGTCGTCCGCGCGTTCTTCCCCGACGTCTTCGCGCAGTACGGCGAGGTGCTCGCGTCGGCCGGGCTCAGCCCCAACGACGGGCTGGCCGGCATCCTCAAGGGCGTCGCGTCGCTGCCCGAGGCCGACGAGATCAAGGCGGCGTTCGACCGGGGCATCGCCGACGGCCCGCCGCTGGCGATGGTCGACTCCGACAAGGGGATCACCAACCTGCACGTGCCGAGCGACGTGATCGTCGACGCCTCGATGCCCGCGATGATCCGCACCTCGGGCCACATGTGGGGCCCCGACGGCGCCGAGCACGACACGCTCGCGGTGATCCCGGACTCGTCCTACGCCGGCATCTACCAGGTCGTGATCGACGACTGCCGGGCCCACGGCGCCTACGACCCGGCCACGATGGGCTCCGTGTCCAACGTCGGGCTGATGGCGCAGGCGGCGGAGGAGTACGGCTCCCACGACAAGACCTTCGAGATCCCCGCCACCGGCACCGTCCGGGTGGTCGACCAGGCGGGCGCCACGCTGCTGGAGACGCCGGTCGCGCAGGGTGACATCTGGCGGATGTGCCAGACCAAGGACGTGCCGATCCGCGACTGGGTCAAGCTGGCGGTCACCCGGGCCCGTGCGGCCGGCACGCCGGCGGTGTTCTGGCTCGACGAGGGCCGGGCGCACGACCGGAACCTGATCGCGAAGGTGGAGCAGTACCTCCCCGACGCCGACGTCGTGGGTGACGCCGAGGGCCTCGACATCCGGATCATGTCGCCGGACCAGGCGATCGCGTTCTCCCTCGAGCGCATCCGGCGCGGCGAGGACACGATCTCGGTCACGGGCAACGTGCTGCGCGATTACCTCACTGACCTGTTCCCGATCATGGAGGTGGGCACGAGCGCCAAGATGCTCTCCGTCGTACCCCTGATCAACGGCGGCGGCCTCTTCGAGACCGGCGCCGGCGGTTCGGCGCCCAAGCACGTC
>JAWWPM010000299.1:0-2885 GCA_033854915.1 Nocardioidaceae bacterium | reverse complement strand
ACCGCCCTCTCGGACGCCGGCGACCTGCTTGCCGACGTGCGGATTGCGCTGGTACGACGCGACGCCGGCGCGTACCCGCGGCTGGACCGCAAGCTCGCCGCCACCATCAAGCGCCTCGACCGCATCGAGACCGCGGTCGGCCGATGAGGGCTCCCGGGCGCGGATGAGAGCGTGAGCCAGTGAAGAAGTTCCTCGGCGTCGCGCTCGGGATCCTGACCGCGATCGGCGGGTTCGTTGACATCGGCGACCTGGTCACCAACGCCCAAGTCGGCTCAAGGTTCGGGCTTTCCATCGCCTGGGCAACGGTGTTGGGCGTGGTCGGGATCTGCGTCTTCGCCGAGATGTCGGGGCGGGTGGCGGCGGTCAGCGGGCGGGCGACCTTCGACCTGGTGCGAGAGCGGCTCGGGCCACGCGTGGGCATGTTGAACCTGCTGTCCTCCATGCTGGTCACGCTCCTCACCTACACCGCGGAGATCGGCGGAGTCGCGCTGGCCCTGCAGCTGGTGGCCTCGATCCATGAGCTGCTGATCGTGCCGGTGGTCGCGATCCTGGTCTGGGTGGTGCTGTGGCGGGCCAAGTTCAGCATCATCGAGAATGTCTTCGGCCTCCTCGGCCTGGCCTTGATCGTCTTCGCGGTCGCCGTCTGGAAGCTCGGTCCCGACTATGGTGCCCTTCTCCACCAGAGCGTCACTGCCGGCAAGCCGGCCGACGAGGAGTGGAGCACCTATGCCTACTACGCGGTCGCGCTGTTCGGGGCAGCCATGACGCCCTATGAGGTGTTCTTCTTCTCCTCCGGCGGTGTCGAGGAAGGCTGGTCACCTGAGGAGATTCCGGTGATGAGGGCCAACGTCCTGATCGGGTTCCCGCTCGGTGGCATCCTCTCCTTGGCCATCGCCGCCAGCGCATGGTTGGTCCTGGGGCCCTTGAGCGTCAGCGTCGACACCCTTGGGCAGGTCGGTCTTCCGGTCGCCGCCGCTCTCGGCAAGCTCGGTCTTGCCGTCGCCATTCTCGGGTTCGTGGCGGCTACCTTCGGCGCCGCCTGCGAGACCGGGCTGAGCGTCGCCTACAGCATCGCGCAGTACTTCGGCGCGCAGTGGGGCAAGTACGTACGGCCGAGCGAGGCGGCGCTGTTCCATCTGATCCTCGCCCTCGCCACCCTCGTCGCTGCCGCGATCCTGATGACCACGGTCGACCCCATTCTGGTGACCGAGCTCTCCGTGGTGTTCTCCGCGGTTGCCTTGCCGCTGACCTACTTCCCGATCCTGGTGGTGGCCAACGACCCGGATTACATGGGCGAGCATGTCAACGGTCGTCTCGCCAACGGGCTTGGCACTGTGTTCCTCGGTCTGGTGCTCGTGGCCGCCGTGGCCGCCATCCCCTTGCTGCTCTGGACCAGGATGGGCCAATGACCCGTGAGATGCCGGACAAGCTGGCCAGCCACATCGACGGCGCGCTCGAGCTGCTCGACCGGCAACTCCTCGATGTCGAGGGCCGCATGCTGGGCAAGGTGGACGACGTCGAGCTGACCCGGACCGAGCACGGGCTGACCGTGACGGCGCTGCTGACCGGTCAGGTGGCTCTGCTGCATCGCCTCGGTGGGCGTCTTGGCAATGAACTGGTCACCAAGTACGTGCTGCTCCGCCCCTCGGAGACCAACCGGTCCCGGCCCTGGCGCGTTGTTGTTGCCCACGTCGAACGCCTCGACAGCGCCGTTCACCTCAGGGTGAAGCGTGACGAGGCCCTCCGCCGCGACATCGAAACCTTCCGGCTCGGGACCGTCACCGGCATGGACGTCGTCGAGCCGGACGGCAAACGGGTCGGCCGCGTGCTGGATGCTCGGTTCGGCACCGGGGCAGACGGCCGTCTGGTCCTCGAAGCGCTCGTGGTTGGTCATGGGCACCCTGGCAGCCTCTTGGGCTACGACCGGCACGAGAACATGGGGCCATGGCTCGTGCGCCAGGTGGTGGGCTGGCTGCACCGCCACACCTGCGTGGTCGACATCGACCACGTGGAGATCCTCTGGAACAACCAAGAGGTACGGCTCGACGCGCCGCTCGCCGAGGTCAGGCACCCGCCGATCCATCCACGAGATTGACCGGACCCCGCCCGGCACCCGTTCCGGCGAAGGCAGTCGGTCACAGATCGGCGTACAACGCTCGGTGGTCCGACATGGGCAGCTCCTTCGCGGCCCCCCGTGCTGGTACCAGCCCCGGAGTCGCCAGGATGTGGTCGATCTGCTTCTTCGGGGAATCGGCCGGGAAGGTGGCGCCGGTCGCCAAGGACCCCAAACCGGTCACCCGTCTGGCCGGGCGGGGTCCCATGTTGAGATCCCCTGTCAGCACCATCGGCCCCTGTCCCGGGCCGAGCTCGCGCAGGAGCCGACGCAGCTGGAGACGGTTCCACGGCACGAGGAAGGACAGATGAGTCGTCACCACGTCCAGGCGCCCGCGTGGGGTGTCCACGGTCGCGACCACCGCGACGCGGGGTTCGTCGCGGACCCAGTCGGGCAGCACTCGCCCATGGAAGCGGTGGGGGACCGGAACCGGCGCGGCCGGGAGCCGGACCGTGCGCCAACCCCGGACGGGGTACCGGCTGAGTAAGGCGACGCCGTACGCCGCGGAGTCGGGCTGCTCCTGCCCCGTGGCCGCTGCCCAGGTCGCGCCGGGCGTCCCGGCCAAGGCGGCCACGAAGAGATGGTACGGCGCGCCCATCTCCTCCGCAGCGATCGCAGTGAGATCGGCGTGCTGTGAACGCGGCTGGTTGCGATCGACCTCCTGCAGGCCGAGGAGATCTGCGTCGAGGCGGCGCACGGCCTCCCGGAAGCGCGCCTCGTGCACCTGGCCGTCATCGAGGGATCGGCCGCTGAGGATGTTGAAGGTGGCGAT
>JAWWPM010000298.1:0-3943 GCA_033854915.1 Nocardioidaceae bacterium | reverse complement strand
GCCCGCAAGAACTGGGCGCTGCGCCAGGACCAGCTCCCCTCGACCCACCCGATCGCGGCGGACAACTACGACCTGCACGCCGTCGAGGTGAACTTCGACGGCATCACCTACGCCAAGGGCGCCTCGGTGCTCAAGCAGCTGGTGGCCTGGGTCGGCCTCGAGCCGTTCATGGTCGGCCTGCGGCAGTACTTCAAGGACCACGCCTACGCGAACTCCGAGTTCGTCGACCTGCTCACCGCCTTGGAGAAGGCATCGGGCCGCGAGCTCGACGCGTGGGCCAAGGAGTGGCTGCAGACCAGTGGTGTCAACACGCTCACGGCGGAGTTCGAGCTCGCCGACGACGGTGACTACTCGTCGTTCGCGGTGCGCCAGACCGGGGCCGGTGACAACGCCACCCTGCGCCGGCACCGGATCGGCATCGGGCTGTACGACGAGGTGGACGGTCGGCTCGTCCGTCGCCACCACGTCGAGACCGACGTCGAGGGCGACCTCACCGAGATCTCCGAGCTGGTCGGCCAG
Organism: Nocardioidaceae bacterium; assembly: GCA_033854915.1. Classification (GTDB taxonomy): domain Bacteria; phylum Actinomycetota; class Actinomycetes; order Propionibacteriales; family Nocardioidaceae; genus Nocardioides. Next base: position 3,424 of record JAWWPM010000298.1, on the reverse strand, counting down.
CGGCAGCCCGACCTGCTGCTGCTCAACGACGGCGACCTGACCTACGCCAAGATCCGGCTCGACGAGCGTTCGCTGGCCACGGTCGTCGGCGGGCTGCGGCTCCTCGACGACTCGCTGGCCCGGGCCCTGTGCTGGGGTGCGGCGTGGGACATGACGCGCGACGCCGAGATGGCGGCCGGCGACTTCGTGGCGCTGGTGCTGGCCAACATCGGCACCGAGACGGACTCGTTCGGAGTGCGCGCGATCCCGAGCTACGCGGCGGCCGCGATCAACCTCTACTCCGATCCCGAGGGCCGGTCCGAGCTCCGCGCCACCTGGGAGGCCGGGCTCAGCGAGCTGCTCCACGCCGCCGAGCCGGGCAGCGACCGACAGCTCACCTTCGCCCGTGCCTACGGCGCGGCCGTCGTCTCCGACGAGGGCAAGGCCGAGGTCGCCGGGCTGCTCGACGGCTCGGTGACGATCGAGGGACTCGCGATCGACACCGACCTGCGCTGGATGTTCGTGATCGGGCTGGCCAAGGCCGGTGCCGCCGACGAGGCCCGCATCGACGAGGAGCTCGAGCGCGACCCGACCATCTCCGGCCAGGAGTACGCCGCGGCGGCCCGTGCGTCGCAGCCGACGGCCGAGGCCAAGGCTGCGGCCTGGACCGATCTGGTCGACAACACCGACATCCCCAACGGCACCCACAGCTCCATCGCGGCCTCGTTCATGCGGCACGGCCAGGACGAGGTGCTCGCGCCGTACGTCGAGAAGTACCTCGAGGCCGCGGACACCATCTGGGACCGCCTGGGCACCCACATGGCCGCCGAGGCCCTGGAGTCGGCGTTCCCGCTGCCGATGGGCAGCCCCGACCTGGTCGCCCGGGTCGACCGCTGGCTCGACGAGTCGCCGGCCAACCCTGCTGCCAAGCGCTTCGTCCAGGAGGGCCGGGCCGATGTCATCCGCGCCCTCGCCGCCCAGCGGAAGGACGCCGCCTCACGCTGACGCGGGCAGCGCTACTGGGCGTGAAGGGTGCGGGGGGCGCGGGCCTGCATGGCCAGCATGCTGATGCCCCGGCGCAGACCGCGCACCAGGTCGCCGGTGGCGAACTCGGTGCGCATCTCCAGGACGGCCAGGGCCACCTCGTGGTCGGAGAGCAGTCGGCGCACCTCGGCCCCGGTGACCACCTCGAGGTGCCGGGCGACCGGGTCGACCATGATCAGGACACTGCGCTCGGGTGTGGACAGGGCCGCGTGCAGGCGCGCAGCGAACGGGCGCGGCTCACCCTCGACGGTCCCCACGAAGACCGAGAACTCGAAGCGCGACACCTGCTCGGCGGCGCGGATGGCCTGGTCGATCGCGACCCGCTGGGAGGAGTTGAACTCGCGTGCCACTGCCGTCACCAGCTGCCGCTGGCGCCGCCGGTCTCACGGCCGCCGTCCGCGCTGGTGGCGTCGGCGCCGGTGGGGGCCGGCTGCAGCTCGGCGGTGTCGCGCCGCCCGCCGAACCACTGGTCGTCGGCCCTCGCGCCGGCCGGGGCCACGGACTCGCCGCGCACGATCCCGGGCAGGTAGATCGCCGCGAAGATCACCAGCGTGATCAGCACGGGGATGCCCAGGAGGAACAGCAGGTCGTGCAGTACGGGCACCGGCTTGGGGTCGCTCCAGCCCACCGGGATGTCCGCTGACGCAGGGGCGGCCAGGGCCGTCAGGAGCAACGTGGCAGAGCCCACAACGACGGCGATGCGGCGCGGGGTAGAGGACGTCGAGGTCACGCGATGAGGATACTGGTAGTCATGCCTGACGCACTTTCCCTGCTCACCCAGATCACGTGGTCACAGCTCGGACTCAGCCAGGACAAGTGGCGGCACCTCGGCACGCTGGCGCCCGCGAAGTCGGCCGCGCTGCTCACCCTGGTGGTCGTGGGGCTCGTCCTCCAGCTCGTGATCCACCGCCTGATCGACCGGCTGGTGCGCAGCGCCGAGGAGGGCGCGCTGCCCGACCGGATCACCCAGGCCACCCTCGGCCGCAACTCGTCGCCGCCGGTGGCCGGCTCCACGCGCCGCGTGCAGCGGGCCAGGACCATGGGCAGCCTGCTCAAGAGCATCAGCTCGGGTGTGGTGGTCGCCGTGATCGCGACCATGATGCTCAGCGCCCTCGGCCTCAACATCGGCCCGGTCCTGGCCAGCGCGGGCATCATCGGCGTCGCCCTCGGCTTCGGCTCCCAGACGTTGGTGAAGGACTTCCTGGCGGGCATCTTCCTGATCTTCGAGGACCAGTACGGCGTGGGCGACGTCGTCGACGTCGGCGACAGCCTCTCGGGCACCGTCGAGGCGGTCAGCCTGCGCGTGACCCGGCTCCGCGACACCAACGGCACCGTCTGGTACGTCCGCAACGGCGAGCTCCTCCGGGTCGGCAACATGAGCCAGAACTGGGCCCGCACCGTCCTCGACATCCAGGTCAGCGCCCGGGAGGACCTCGCGAAGGTACGAGGGGTGCTGTCCGAGGTGAGCGACGACCTGTGGAAGGACGACGAGTACGACGGCGTCATCATCGAGCAGCCCGAGATCTGGGGCATCGAGGCGATGACGCCCGATGCGATCACGCTACGGGTGACCCTCAAGACCGCGCCGATGGAGCAGTGGCGCGTGGCCCGCGAGATGCGGGAGCGGATCAAGGCCCGCTTCGACCACGAGGGGATCCAGGCCCCCTACCCCACGTCGTACGTCATGAACCGCACGCCGGGCGCCGAGGAAGCGGCAGCAGTGGGCGCGGACGCGGCCGAGGCGTGACCGATGCGTGTCGAGGCCCGATCACCGGCGACAATGACGCCGTGACGACCTTCTACGACGAGATCGGCGGCGAGGAGACCATCACCGCGATCGTCGCGGCGTTCTACCGCGGCGTCGCCGGTGACGAGGTGCTCCGTCCGCTGTATCCCGAGGAGGATCTCGGTCCGGCGGAGGAGCGTTTCCGGACCTTCCTCATGCAGTACTGGGGCGGGCCCACGACGTACTCCGACCGGCGTGGCCACCCGAGACTGCGGATGCGACACGCTCCCTTCGCGGTGACCCCGGTGGCGAAGGAGCACTGGCTGACCCACTTCCGGGCCGCACTGGACGAGGTCGGCCTGCCGCCGGAGCAGGATGCCCAGTTCTGGGACTACGTCACCCACGCGGCGCAGTTCATGGTCAATTCCTTCGAGTGATGTAACACACAGGGCGGGTGGCGACAGGTGGGGGGTAACAAGGACGATTCCCCCACCCCCACGGAGAGTCATGAACACCACTCAGCTTCGCAGGATGATCGCGGTCAGCGGCTCTCTGGCCGTCGTGGCCGTCGGCGGCAGCTACGCCGCCGGCGCCTTCGCTCATTCCGGACACCCGGCTCAGGTGCGTCCGTCCGTGAGCACCGGCGACCACACCCGGCACGGAGGTCTGAACCTT
>JAWWPM010000297.1:0-8333 GCA_033854915.1 Nocardioidaceae bacterium | reverse complement strand
ACTGGGTGGTGATGTCGCCCTGCACAACGGTGAGGTTCATCAGGACTCGCGCAGCAGCTTCAGCACGGCCCGCTCGAGGATGGTCTGCCGCTCGTCGGGCGTGGCCGCCTTGCGCCGGGTGGCCGCCCTGATCGTCCGACCCTCCTCGTAGGCATCGACCACCCGCGGGTCGACGTACGACGAGCGAGCCAGGGCGGGGGTGTTGCCGAGGAACTCCGCGACCTCCTTCATCGCCGCCACCTCGGCGCGCTTGCGGGACGCCTTGGTCTCACCGGGCTCGTCGGTCTCGGCCAGCGAGGTGGCCGCCAGCACGGTGGCGTGCCAGGTGCGGAAGTCCTTGGCGGTGGCGTCCTGCCCGGTCGCCCGGCGCACGTAGTCGTTGACGTGTGCGGAGTCGAGGTCATGCCAGGTCCGGCCCTCCCGCCAGGCCAGCAGCTCCTCGTCGGCCGGTGCACGCCGCTTGCGCATCACCTCGAGGGCCTCGACGGTGGCCGGGTCGTCGATGGTGACGCAGTGCTCGATGCCGGACTTGCCGACGAAGGAGAAGACCATGGTGGCGCCCTGCTTGCGCACGTGCTGCCGCTGCAGCGTGGTCAGGCCGAAACTGCCGTTCTCCTCGGCGTACACGTCGTTGCCGATCCGGAAGTAGCCGAGGTCGAGCAGGCGTACGGCGACCGCGCAGGCGCGGTCCTGGCTCATGCCTTCGGTGCCGAGGTCGACGATGACCTGCTCGCGCGCCCTGGACAGCACCCGCCCGAAGTCGAGCACCCGCGTGTGCTTGTCGGCGTCGCGCTGGGTGCGCCAGGCGGGGTGGTAGAGGTACTGCCGGCGCCCGGCCACGTCGGTGCCCACGGCCTGGAGGTGGCCGTTGGGCCACGGGCAGATCCACACGTCGGTCCAGGCCGGTGGGATCACCAGGTCGCGGGCGCGTTGCGCGTCCTCCTCGGGCAGGCGGGCGCCGTGCTCGTCGAGGTAGACGAAGCCCTTGCCCGCACGACGGCGGGTCCAGCCGCGGTCGTCGGGCGAGCTCCTCCGCAGCCGCGCCATGCGCTCAGGCTAGCCAGCACCGAGGTGCCTGCCCTCACCCCGAAGGATCGGGTACGGCGCACCGGAACGCACCGTCCGCGGCCCACGCCACCAGCGTCGCGGCGAGGTGCACCGCCGCTCGTGCCTGCGGCAGGGTCACCGTGGTCGGCGCCTCCCCCGAACGCGTGTCCCGCAGCAACGACGCCATCGCGACGACCACTCGCACCCCGTCCGCGGGCGTGGCGCCGGCCAGCTCGAAGGTCCACGCCGCCGGGTTCGCCTCGATCTCCTCCAGCAGCACGTCGAGGGTCGGGCTCGGGCTGTCCGAGCCCCGGGCAGCGGCGAGGGCCGCCTCGACGGCCCTGACCGACTCGTCCCGGGACCGCCCGGGGTCGGGTGGCTCCGAGGAGTAGGCCGCGGTCCAGGCCAGGGCGAGGTGGTCGCCGCCGGGGCCGGTCGACAGCGCGCCCGGGTCCGGGCCGGTCGAGGTCTCCGCGGCCTCGGGGCGGACCAGCCCGGAGCCGTCCGGGCGTACGGCGTGCGGCGTGTCGTCCGCGTCGAGGAGCGACTCGAGCCGGGAGGTCGCCGCGGCGAACCAGCTCTGCCCCAGCCGATGGCGGCGGTCCAGGATCGTGTCCACGACCTCGAGCAGGAACGCCGGCTCCTGCAGCGCCCGGGTCCGTACCGCGAGCATCCCGTTGGCCACCCCGGCCGCCGAGTTCATCCCACCGAGGTCGAGGCGCAGATCCGCGTCCACGTCGCGGATCAGGAAACGGTCGTTGACGCAGCAGCTCTGCACCCACTCCCACAGCGGTTGCACGAGCCGCTCCGGAAGGTCACCCCCGGCGCGCGGGGCGGCGGTCTCCTCTGGCCCGGGCACGGCGCACAGCCTACGACGCGGAACGGCCCCAGGACCGCCCGCTCACCGGGGCCGCAGGGCTCGCACCAGCACCAGCAGCGCGCCCAGGGCGAGCAGTCCGCCGAGCGCCCACGGCCAGGGACTGCGGGTCGGGTCCGTCGCGATCGAGCCCGGGTCCGAGCTGTCGGGCGGTGACGACGAGGGCGACGGGCTCGGTTGCGCCAGGGCACGTCGTACGTCGGCGGGCAGGGACACCTGCAGCACCGGTGACCGCGGCCCCTCGGACGAGACGTAGACCGAGCCGTCGGCGGCCACCGCGATGCCCTCCCCCTGGCGCTGCGAGGGCAGGGGGAACGACGCCACTGCATGCAGCGACGGCCAGTCGTAGACCGTCGCCGAGGTGTAGTCGCGCACCAGGAGGTGGCCTCCGTCGGGGAAGAACGAGCCGTCCGTCGCGACCGGGAGCACGTGGCCCAGCTTGCGCAGCGTGTTCACCGCGGTGGCCGACAGGTGCGTGGGGACGGCGTAGAGCGTGCCGCCGAACAGCCCCTTGGTGGCGATGTAGAGCCGGCCGGTGACCGGGTTGCGGACCAGGGTCTCGGCGTCGTGCGCACCGTCGGGATAGGCGAGCCGGTAGGTCGTGGGCTGGACGGTGCGGTCGCCGCGGCCGACGGGCAGGCGGGTGATCGAGATGCCGGTGCGCTCGGCCAGGTTGTCGCCGATGTCGCCGACCCACACCTCGCCCGGACCGGCCGGGGCCAGCGCCTCGCAGTCGGTCGGGTCACTCGACCAGTGGGTGACGCCGACCGTGCGGCCGTCGGGCGCGACGGCGAAGACCCGGCCGCTGTCGCCGGAGTCGTTGGTGGTCAGGAACAGCCCGTCCTGCACGACCAGGGCGCTGGACTCGACGATCGCCGGGTCTGCGAACCTGAAGACCTGAGTGCCGGGAGTGCCCGAGGCGCTGGCCACCCCGAGCACGAACGGGGCCGCGACGACCAGGCCGGCCAGGCGCCTACGCATCGCCCCGCGGGGCATCCAGCAGCTCGCCCAGCCGCGGGCGCACGCCCCACGTCGTCACCAGCTCGTCGTACTCCTGGCGGGCATCGCCACCGCCGACCGGCCGACCCGTCCGCACCGCGCGGAGCAAGGTGTTGCGCGGCGTGTGCTGGCTGCCCACGAACTGCATGACGTCGACGCGGTAGCCCGCCAGGCGCAGCAGCGAGGCGCGCAGGCCGTCGGTGAGGGTGTCGGCGAAGCGCTCGCGGAGGATCCCGTGCCGGGTCAGGGCGGCGTACGGCGCCGGCGTGGGCGTGCGCCGCAGCTGGGCCGCGATGTCGTGGTGGCAGCAGGGCGCGGCCAGCACCAGCGGCGTCTCCCACTCGACCGCCCGCGCCAGCGCGTCATCGGTGGCGGTGTCGCAGGCGTGCAGCGCGAGCACGACGTCGGGCCGGAGGTCGAGGGTCGCCCCGTCGATGGACGCGGCCACGAAGGTCGCGTCCACACCGAGGCCCTCGGCGATCGTGCGGTTGTGGTCGCGCGACTGCGCGCGCTGGTCGATGCCCGTCAGGTGCACGGGCAGCCCGCGCACGTGGCTCAGGAAGCGCTCGGTGACGAAGGTCAGGTAGGCGTTGCCGCAGCCGAGGTCGACCACCTGCAGCGGCTCGTCGGCGGTCGGCCGGCGCAGGTGTCCCTTGTCCATGGCGTCGGAGATCGAGGCGTCGAGGATCCGCAGGAACTCCTCGACCTGGCGGTACTTCCCCTGCCGGCTCGGTTTCATGCGGCCCTCGTGGTCGCTGAGACCGAGTGCCCGGAACACCGGGTCGTCCTCGGGCAGCAGCCGCGCCTTGTCGCGGTCGTGGCTCGGGTCCTGCTCGGCCACCTGGGCGCGGGTGTGCACGATCGCGTCCAGCTTCTTGGTGACCCGCAGCTGGTGGGTCTCGGTCGTGGACTCGACGTGCCAGTTGCCGAACGGCTGGTCCAGCAGGTCGTCGACCGCCGCCCCCGCCGCCTCCCCCACCGCGTGGTTGTGGGTGTGCGCCTGCGCCTCGTCGTACGTCGTGACCTGGAGGTGGCGGCCGGCCGACAGGTCGACGTACCTCAGCTCGGCACGGCGCCAGGGCGGCGTGCTGCCCTTCTGCCGGCCGGAGGCGACCGCACGGACCAGGGTCTGCTCGTCGAGGATCGCGGCCCGCATCCGCCCCAGGGCCTGTGGCAACGGCTCGGTCATGACTTGAGCACCGACGCGATCACGACGATCAGCAGGAGGCCGACCAGCGCCACGGGGATGACGAGACGACGGTGGCGGGGGTTCACCCGGCGAGTCTAGAGAGCGGGTCGTCGGGCGTCGGCGGCGAGAGCGGCGCGGACGACATCGAGCACCGGGCGGCGGTCGGAGTCGAGGTCGGCGACGGGCACCCACTCGACGGCGTCGGTGGTCCCGTCGACCTCGACGACCCGTGGCTCCGCGCCAGCGGCGACCGTCGCCCGGAACACCAGGTGCACGCCGTGGAAGTCCTCGAAGCGACCCGACGGTGCCACGCCGCCGAAGTGCAGGTCGTGCACGTCGAGCACCTCGCCGACCTCGCAGTCGACCCCGCACTCCTCGCGCACCTCGCGCGCCAGCCCCTCGCGCGGCGACTCGCCGTGGTCGAGCCCGCCGCCGGGCAGGGTCCAGGAGCCGGAGTGGAAGCCCCGCTCGGAGATCCGGGTCAGCAGCACCGAGTCGTCGCGCCGGACCAGCGCGTAGACGCCGACCCGCTGCAGCCGGAACGACGCGTGGTCGGCCAGCGCCTCCTGCACCACGTCGGTGACCGGCAGCGCCCCGGAGAGCACGTCGGCGACGGGGTGCCAGGCAGCGGCGACCGTGGAGCCGTCGACCTCGACCACCCGCGGTGAGGGCGCGTCGGCCGCCACCCACGCGTCGTACACGATCCGGAGCGCCTGGTAGTCCCACCGGCGCCCCTGGCGCCACATGGACGGCAGGTGCGCGGAGTAGACGCGGGCGGTGTCACCGAGCTCGGCCTCGAGGCCGGTCTCCTCACGGACCTCGCGCACCAGCGCGTCGCGCGGGTTCTCGCCGTGGTCGAGACCGCCGCCGGGGAGGTGCCACTTCTCGTCGACGGAGATCCGCTTGGCCAGCCGGGTGAGGAGGATCTGGTCGTCGCGCAGGATCAGCGCGTACGCCGCGACCCGCTGGAGCTTCGGCAGGTGCTTGGGCATCGGACGCTTTCGGGACGAGGGACACGTCCATCCTGTCAGGCGGACCGTCGGGCGAGCTCTCAGGCGAACGGCGGTCTCGCGTCGCGGGCGTGTGAGTGGCGCCCGGCCCAGCGCCACACCCGGGCGGCCCGGTCGCGGTCCTCGTCGGTGACCAGGTTGCCCATCCAACGCAGAGCGAGGGTCATCATCCAGTCGGACCGCATGCCCGCCGGGCCGAGGGTGGCCAGCACCCGCGGCACGGTGACCAGCCCGGCCAGCCGGCGCGCGATCGAGAACGACTCGCCGTACTGGTGGGTGAGCGTCGCCGGCCACGCCGTCTCGAGGTCGGCGCCCTCGGCCATCAGCTCCGCCACCAGCCGGCCGCCCTCGAGGCCGTAGTCGATGCCCTCGCCGTTGAGGGGGTTCACGCAGGCGGCCGCGTCGCCGACCAGCGCCCAGTTGGGGCCGGCCACGCCGGTGACCGCGCCCCCCATCGGCAGCAGCGCGCTGGTGGGGGCACGGAGCTCGTCGCCGAGCCCGAACGGCGCGCGCTGCTGGTCGGCGTACGACGTCATCAGGTCGCGGACCTTGAGGTTGGCGGGCCGCTTGGCCGTGGCCAGGGTGCCGACGCCGAGGTTCATCTCGCCGTTGCCGAGGGGGAACAGCCAGCCGTAGCCGGACAGCACCTCGCCCTTCTCGCCGCGGAGCTCGAGGTGGGAGGAGATCCACGGGTCGTCGGACATCGTGGAGGTGACGTAGCTGCGCCCCGCCACGCCGTACACCGTGTCGCGGTGCCACTCGCGCCCCAGCACCTTGCCCAGCGGCGATCTGACCCCGTCGGCCACGATCAACCGCCGGCAGTCGACCTCGAGCGTCTCCTCGCCGCGGCGGAACACGACGGTGGTGACCCGGCCGCCGTCACGTCGTACGTCGACCGCGCGGACGCCGTCCAGGGCCCTGGCACCCGCCTTGATGGCGGTGGTGCGGAGGTGGTCGTCGAGCTCGGTACGGGCGACCGCGGAGCCCCAGTTGGGCAGCGTGCCCCCGGGCCAGGGCAGCAGGATGGTCTGGCCGAAGCCGTGCGCCCTCAGCCCCTGGCTCACGACGTGGGCGCGCAGCCAGTCGCCCAGCCCGAGCCGCTCGAGCTCGCCGATCGCGCGCGGGGTGAGCCCGTCGCCGCAGGTCTTGTCGCGCGGGAAGACGGCCGCGTCGGTGAGCAGCACGTCGATCCCGTGCCGCGCGAGCCAGGCCGCCGTACCCGACCCGGACGGGCCGGCGCCGACGACGAGGACGTCGGTCTGCTCGCGGGCGGTGGCCATGCCCCGATTCTCTCAGGGCCCGGCTGCCCCTCCCAATCGAGCCTCCTCGGGATAGTCCGAGACGATTTTGTCGGTTCTGAGGGTCCGGACCGACAAGAACGTCTCGGACTACCCCTCAGACCCGGATCGCGGCGGGGAGGCCGTCGGAGAAGGTCTCGGGCGGGTCGGGCAGCGACTCGGCGATCCCGGTGGCGACCCGGCGAGCGCTCCAGGCCGCGGCGCAGGCGTCGAGCAGGTCGTCGGCGGTGTAGCCCTGGCCCTTGACGTACGGCGGCGGCGTCACGCCCGCGGCCCGGAGGGCGTCCTGTCGCGCCTGGTGTCCCCCGGCCGTGCGCTTCGAGAGCACCACGCAGGCCGGGTCCATCGCGGCGAAGCTGACCTCGGGATGCACCTCGACGATCCGGCACGACTTGGGCGAGCGGACGTAGGCGTCGACCTCGAGGATCTTCGGGACCAGTCCGAACGCCTGCACGCTCAGCCCCACCCCGGCGGCCTCACGGTTGGCCGCGCTGGCTTCGGGATGCGTCGTCGCCGCGCTGGCGACCCGGGTCGGAGCCGGGAAGACCGACGACTTGCGGCCGCTGGGCAGCCGCGTGCGGGCGAGCAGGTCGGCCTGCCGTGGCGCGGAGTCCGGAAGGCCGATCGGGATGTCGATGCCGACCACGGCGAGCTCGGGGTGCGCGAGCCGGGCCGCGGTCACCAGGTCGCCGATCGTGGCCCCGACGATGGCGGTGGCGCTCTCTCCGCCGAGCAGTACCCCGACCCAGCCGGCCTTGCAACCGTCAACGCCGAGCACGTACCCGTCGTACGACGCGGGGCGTGGGCCGGACGCCGCGACCTCCTGCACGCGCTCGAGCAGGTCACCGACAGCGCCGTCGACGGCGAGCACCGCCTTGCCGATCGCGCCGGCGATCCAGCCGAACGCCTCCGTCACATCGTCGATGACGCTCTTGTCCCCGCTCACCCGGACATTGGAACACGGGCGCGTGTCCGGGTGCTCCGGTCAGCCCAACGGATCTCGACACGACAACGCCCGCCCCATGTGGGGCGGGCGTTGTCCTGCTCGATCTGGTTTCTTACCAGAGCTTCGCGACGGCTCTAGTTCTGGTACGAACCGAAGTCGAAGTCGTCCAGCGCGACGGCCTGGCCGGCGCCGGCGTTCCCGAACTCGTAGTCGTAGGTGTCGTAGCCCGTGACGGCGTACGCCGCGGCGCGCGCCTCCTCGGTCGGCTCCACCCGGATGTTGCGGTAGCGCTCCAGGCCGGTGCCGGCCGGGATCAGCTTGCCGATGATCACGTTCTCCTTCAGGCCACGAAGGCTGTCGGAGCGGGCATGGATCGCCGCGTCGGTGAGGACCCGGGTCGTCTCCTGGAAGGAGGCGGCCGAGAGCCACGACTCGGTGGCGAGCGACGCCTTGGTGATGCCCATCAGCACCGGGCGACCCGAGGCCGGCTTGCCGCCCTCGGAGACCACCCTGCGGTTCTCCTCCTCGAAGCGGACGCGGTCCACCAGGTCGGAGGGGAGCAGGTTGGTGTCACCCGACTCGATCACCGTGACCCGGCGCAGCATCTGCCGCACGATGATCTCGATGTGCTTGTCGTGGATCGACACACCCTGGCTGCGGTAGACCGCCTGGACCTCCTCGACCAGGTGCTCCTGGGCCTTGCGGACACCGAGGATGCGCAGCACCTCATGGGGCTCGGGCGTCCCGACCGTGAGCATGTCGCCGACCTCGATGTGGTCGCCGTCGCCGACCAGGAGCCGGGACCGCTTCGAGACCGGGTACTCCAGCACCTCGGAGCCGTCGTCCGGGGTGACCAGGACCTTGCGGGTCTTGTCGGTCTCCTCGATCTCGACCCGACCAGCGGCCTCGGAGATCGGCGAGCGCCCCTTGGGGATGCGCGCCTCGAAGATCTCCTGGACTCGCGGCA
>JAWWPM010000296.1:0-19937 GCA_033854915.1 Nocardioidaceae bacterium | reverse complement strand
GTCTCCGGGTTGCCGAACGCGATCGAGTGCACGACGCCGTCGAGCCCGTCGACGTGCTCGCGCACCGCATCGGCGAGCCCGGCCAGGTGGGCGTCGTCGGTCACGTCGAGCTCGAGCACCGGCGGCTCGGTCGGGAGCCGCTTGGCGATCCGGCGGGTGATGCCGAGCGCCCGGCCGAAGTTGGAGATCAGCACGGTCGCACCCTGCTCCTGGGCGACCTTGGCCACGGAGAAGCCGATGGAGGAGTCCATGGTCACGCCGGCGACCAGGATCCGCTTGCCCTCGAGGATGCCCATGTGCTGCCTTTCGTTCGGGTGGTGGTCTCGCGTTCGCTCGACCACTGGATGGATTGGCTCGACCGGCGGAGATGGTCGGTCAGTGGCCCATGCCGAGGCCGCCGTCGACCGGGATCACGGCTCCGGTCACGTACGCCGCGCCCGGGGACGCCAGCCAGGTCACCGCGGAGGCCACCTCGTCCGGTGAGGCGTACCGCTGCAGCGGCACCCGGTCCTTGATGGTCGCGCGCTGCTCGTCGGTGAGCACCGCGGTCATGTCGGTCTCGACGAAGCCCGGCGCCACGACGTTCGTGGTGATCGAGCGCGAGCCGAGCTCCCGGGCCAGCGACCGCGCGATCCCGACCAGGCCGGCCTTCGAGGCCGCGTAGTTCACCTGGCCGGCCGAACCGAGCAGGCCGACGACCGATGAGATCAGGATGATCCGGCCGCGCCGCAGCCGGAGCATGCCCTTGGCCGCGCGCTTGGTCAGCCGGTAGGTGCCGGTCAGGTTGGTGTCGATGACCGACGACCAGTCCTCCTCCGACATCCGCAGCAGCAGGGTGTCCGCGGTGATGCCGGCGTTGGCCACCAGCACCTCCACCGGGCCGTGCACCGCCTCGATCTCCGCGAACGCCGCCTCGACTGCCGCGGGATCGGTCACGTCACAGCGCAGGTCGAGTGCGCCGTCGGGTCCCCCGCCGGAGCGTGAGGTGACCGCGACCCGGTCACCGAGCACGAGGAACGCCTCGGCGATGGCCCGGCCGATACCCCGGTTGCCACCGGTGACGAGCACGGAGCGGGGCTCTGCTGCGTTGTCTGGGGGGTCGTCCACGGCCACGACGCTAGTGACTACCCGTCGGTAGCCACAACCGCGGGCCCGGCGGAGGGGAGCCTCATTCGTCCTCGAGACGGAACCCGATCTTGAGCCCGACCTGGAAGTGCTCGACGTCCCCGTCCTTGATCTGCCCGCGCACCTGGGTGACCTCGAACCAGTCCACGTGGCGCAGCGTCGTGCTGGCCCGTCGTACGGCGTTGCGGATGGCCGCGTCGATGCCGTCGGCCGAGGTCCCGACGATCTCGGTGACGCGATAGGTGCGGTCTGACATGGGCGAACCTCTTCGTGGTCGGGGGCGCGAGGGGTGGTCGGCCCTCGATGTTACCGACGGTGAACGGCGGACGTAGGGTGAGGCATGGCCCGCAGGGCGCACGGAGGCCAGACTACGATCCGGATCACCACCGCTGCGACGAGCCCCTACGCCGACATCGCGTCCCGCCAGAGGCGCTACCTGATCGCCATGGGCGTGCGCACCCTGTGCTTCGTGGTCGTCGCCTGCCTGGCCACGACGCACGCGGGCCCGGGCTGGCTCCCCTGGATCTTCGTGGCGGGCGCGCTGGTCCTGCCCTACGTCGCCGTGGTCATGGCCAACGCGGCGAACACGAGATCGGATGCCTTCGAGCTCCGGGACGGGTCATCCCACGACCGAGAGTTGCCTCCGGGCACGAATTCCGAATGATTTGCGGCGGTTCGGACTTGGAACCGACGCATCGCCCGTGCAACAATCTCGCCCGTGTCGCCGGGTTCCCCGAGCCGGTCGGCACCGACGAGTGCCGGAAAGCTTCCCCCGTGGCTGTCTGGCACTCGTCGTCATTTCACGACACGAGCGCGGCGGGGTTTCTCAGCCGCCGATGGCTGACATCGGCCGGTCGGGCTGCAGGAAGCTCGGGTCGTTGATCCCGTGACCCGGCAGCTTGCCGGCCATCGCGGTGACCCAGCGGTCGGCCAGCTCGTCGTCGTCGGCGCCTGACCGGAGGGCCGCGCGCAGGTCGGACTCCTCCCGGGCGAACAGGCAGTTGCGCACCTGGCCGTCGGCGGTGAGCCGGACCCGGTCGCAGTCGCCGCAGAACGGGCGGGTGACCGAGGCGATGACGCCCACGGTCGCGGGGCCGCCATCGACCAGGAACGACTCGGCCGGTGCGCTCCCCCGCGGCTCGGTGGCCGGACTGAGCGTGAACTCGGCGGCCAGCTTGGCGAAGATCTCGTCGGCGGTGACCATCTGCTCGCGGTGCCAGTCGTGCTGGGCGTCGAGGGGCATCTGCTCGATGAAGCGCAGCTCGTACTGATGGTCGATGGCCCACGCGAGCAGCGCGCAGGCGTCGTCGTCGTTCACCCCACGGAGCAGCACGGCGTTGATCTTCACCGGGGTCAGGCCGGCGTCGTGTGCGGCCTTGGCGCCACGGAGCACGTCGTCGAGGCGGTCGCGGCGGGTGATGGTGTGGAAGCGCTCGGGGTCGAGGGTGTCGAGGCTGATGTTGACCCGGTCGAGCCCGGCCTCGGCCAGCGCGCGCGCGTTGCGCTCGAGCCCGAGGGCATTGGTCGTCACCGAGAGCTGGAGATCCGGGTCGAGCGCGCGGGTGCGGCCCACGATGTCGACCAGGCCACGGCGTACGAGCGGCTCACCACCGGTGAAGCGGACCTCGCGGACCCCGAGGCGCTGCACGCCGATCGTGATCAGGCGGACGACCTCGTCGTCGGTGAGGGTCTCGTCGTGCGGCAGCCAGTCGAGACCCTCGGCCGGCATGCAGTAGGAACAGCGCAGGTTGCACCGGTCGGTCAGCGAGACCCGGAGGTCTGTCGCTACACGGCCGTACGCGTCGGCCAGCGGTCGCTGCGTGCTCATTCCCGTCAGTCTAGGTGGGAGCGCCCCCAGAACCTCACCCTCGTCCGGATAGCCTCGTCGGGTGCGGAGTCTGCGGTTCCTGGTGAGCAGGCGCTGGCTGCTCTTCTTCGCCATCGTCGTGCTGCTGGCGTACGCCTGCCTCCTGCTCGGCCAGTGGCAGTGGCACCGGCTGACCTCGACGAAGTCGAACAACGCGATCATCCGCGCCAACGAGAGCGCCGACCCGGCGCCGGTCGACCAGGTGCTGCGCCCCGGCGAGAACCCTCCGTCCACCGCCCAGTACCGCTCGGTCACCGCGACCGGACGGTACGACGTCAGCCACACCGTGATCGTGCGCTACCAGACCGACCAGGACGGCCACTCCGGTGTCGACGTCGTCGTCCCCCTGGTCACGTCGTCGGGCACGGCGCTCCTGGTCGACCGCGGCTGGATGGCCACCACCAACCAGGGCCTCACCGACCCCTCGCAGGCCCCGGCCCCGCCTGCGGGCACCGTCACCGTCACCGGCAGCGTGCGCCGAGACGCCAGTGGCGGCGCCGCGGCGGTCGAGAACAGCTCCACCCGGGCCGTCTCCAGCTCACAGATCCAGCCCGCGATCGGGATCCCTGTGTACGGCGGTTTCGTCGACCTGACCGGTGAGAGCCCGGCTCCCTCGACCCCGCTGACCCCCGCCGAGCTGCCCGACCTGAGCAACGGGCCGCACTTCTTCTACGCGCTCCAGTGGTGGTTCTTCGGCCTGCTGGCACTCTTCGGCTTCGGCTACCTCGCGTGGGAGGAGAAGACCGGCCGGGCCGACCTGCGCCGCGCGCAGCAGCCGGCCAAGAAGGGACCCGCTCGGACCCCGTCAGAGGGCGCGCGTCACGCCGCCGTCGACCGGCAGCATGGCACCGCTGACGAACGACGCGGCAGGGCTGAGCAGGAACGCCGCGGCACGGCCGAACTCTGACGGCTCACCGTCGCGGCGCAGCGGGATCCGTTGGGCGGCGCTCGCCTTGGCCGCCACGGGATCGGGCTGGAGCGCGTCCAGCTCGTCGATGCGCTCGGTGCCGATCCGCCCGGGCAGCAGGCCGTTGACCCGGACACCACGCGGGCCGAGCTCGTCGGCCAGCTGCTTGGCCACCATGGCCAGCCCGGGCCGCAGGCCGTTGGAGATGGCCATCTCGGTCAACGGCCCCTTCACGCTGGTCGAGAGCACGAACGCGATCGCACCACCCTCGCCCAGCTCCTCCGCCAGGTACCGGGCGAGCCGCACCGCACCCAGGAACACCGCGCCGAACGCCGTGGTCCACTGCTCGTCGGTGATGGACGTGACGGAGCCGGCCGGGGGGCCGCCGACGCTGATCAAGGCCCCGTCGAGCCGCCCCCACCGCTCCCTGGCCGTCGCGGTCAGGCGAGCCGGCAGGTCGGGGTCGGCGTTGTCGCCCACGACGTACGACGCGTGGTCGCCGAGCGCGGCGACGGCCTCGGCCAGCGACTCCTCGCGCCGCCCCGAGAGCACCACTCTGGCGCCCTCGGCGACCAGTACGTCGGCGGTGGCCCGGCCCAGGCCACGCGCTCCCCCCGTGACGACGAAGACGCGGTCGGCCAGTCCGAGGTCCATGCCGGGAACCCTACGCCGGGCAACTCTCCCGACCGGGTCAGGACGTGGCTGCGAGATCGGGCAGGAACTGGGTGCGGTAGAGGTCGGCGTAGAGACCGCCCTCGGCCAGCAGCTGCGCGTGGGTGCCGCGCTGGACGATGCGTCCCGCCTCCAGCACGAGGATCAGGTCGGCGTTGCGCACCGTCGACAGCCGGTGGGCGATCACCAGGGAGGTGCGTCCGGCCAGCGCAGCGTCGAGCGCGCGCTGCACCGCGACCTCGGACTCGCTGTCGAGGTGGGCGGTCGCCTCGTCGAGGACCACGATCGCCGGCGCCTTCAGCAGGAGCCGGGCGATCGCGAGGCGCTGGCGCTCGCCACCCGAGAGCCGGTAGCCGCGGTCGCCGACCACCGTGTCGAGCCCGTCGGGCAGCGACCTGATCAGCTGGGCGATCTGCCCGGCCTCCAGGGCCGCCCAGATCTGCTCGTCCGAGGCGTCGGGCCGGGCGTAGAGCAGGTTGGCCCTGATCGTGTCGTGGAACATGTGGGCGTCCTGGGTGACGTAGCCGACGACGTCCTCGAGCGACTGCAGGGTCACGTCGCGCACGTCGTGGCCACCGACCCGCACAGTGCCCGAGACGGCGTCGTACAGGCGAGCGACCAGGTGGGTGACCGTGGTCTTGCCCGCCCCTGAAGGACCGACCAGGGCCACCATCTGGCCGGGCTCGGCCGAGAACGAGATCTCGTGCAGCACCTCGCCGCTGTCGCGGGACTCGGCCCGGGCCACGGTCTCCAGCGACGCCAGGGAGATGTCCTCGGCGCGCGGGTAGCCGAAGGAGACGTCGTCGAACTCCAGCGACGATGCGGTGCGCGGCAGCGGGGTCGCGTCGGGCTTCTCCTGGATCAGCGACGGCAGGTCGAGCACCTCGAAGACCCGGTCGAAGCTGACCAGCGCCGTCATCACGTCGACGCGGACGTTGGACAGGCCCTGGAGCGGGCCGAGCAGCCGCAGCAGCAGGGTGCCGAGGGCGATCACGGTGCCGACCGAGAGGTGGCCGTGCACGGCGAGGTAGCCGCCGACGCCGTACACGAGCGCGGTGGCCAGGGACGGCACCAGCGTCATCACGGCGAAGAAGATCCGGCTCAGGACCGAGATGCGCACCCCGAGGTCGCGCACGGTGGCGGCCTTGCCGGCGAACATCGTGTCCTCGGTCTCGCGCTGCCCGAACAGCTTCAGCAGCATCGCGCCGCCGACGTTGAAACGCTCGGTCATGGCGTTGCCCATGTCGGCGTTGCCGTTCATCCGGTCGCGGGTCAGCGCGGCCATCCGGGCGCTCACCCAGCGCGACGCGAGCAGCAGGATCGGGAAGAGCAGGAGCGGAAGCACCGTCACCTGCCAGCTCAGGGCCAGCATGGTGACCCCGACGACCAGCACCGAGATGATGTTGGAGACCGTGCCGGACAGCGTGGAGGTGAAGGCGCTCTGGGCGCCGATCACGTCGTTGTTGAGCCGGCTGACGAGGGCGCCGGTCTGGGTGCGGGTGAAGAAGGCCAGCGACTGGCGCTGCACGTGGGCGAACACCTTGATCCGGAGGTCGTAGATCAGCCCCTCACCGATCAGGCTGGAGAGCCAGCCGCTGGCGAAGCCGAGCGCGGAGTCGGCGATCGCGGTGACGGCCATGCCGACGGCGAGCCAGACCACCAAGGTCGCGTCGTGGCCGTAGATGCCGTGGTCGATGAGGCGCTGGATCAGGAGCGGAGTCACCACGACCAGCCCCGCGTCGAACACGGTGACCACCAGGAACCAGCTGATCAGCCGTCGATGGGGCCTGGCGAAGCGGAGCACGCGCCGCAGCGTGTCGCGTCCGATCTTGTTCTCCACGACGCTGCGGTCGCGGTGGATGCTGCGGTACGCAGCCGGGCTGAAGCCGGACACGCGCCACCTCCTCCTGCGGCCTAGCCGCTGCTCATCAGCTGCGCCAGCTCCCGGAACCTCCGGACCTGGGCCTCTCGTTCGTATCGGCGCTGCTCGTCGAGCGTCCGCGAGGACGCGGCCAGCAGCAGTGTCTTGGTCTCGCGGACCGCACCGGGCAGCGGCGCCGTCAAGGCCCCGACCAGGTCTGCCACGGCGTCGTCCAGCTCACCCAGCGGGCAGACCACGGTGGCCAGCCCGATCGCCGCGGCCTCCGCCGCGCCCACCTCGCGAGCCGTGGCACAGATCTCCAGTGCACGCGCGTACCCAACGCTCTCGACCAACGGCTTTGTTCCCGTCAGGTCGGGCACCAGCCCGAGCGCAGACTCCTTCATCGAGAAGAGCGCGTCATCGGCCACGACCCGGAGGTCGCACGACAGGGCGAGCTGGAAGCCCGCCCCCACGGCGTGCCCCTGGACCACCGCGATCGAGACGAACCGCGGGTCGCGCAGGAACGTGAAACCGCGCTGGAAGGCGTCGATGGTCGCCGACATCTCGTCGTCGGGCAGCGACAGCATCGCCGCGACCGACTCGACGCCGTCACCGACCCCGGCCGGGCTCAGCATCGCGCGGTCGAGCCCGGCCGAGAAGCTCGGCCCGGCTCCCCGCACCAGCACCACGCGTACGTCGTCGGAGATCTCCTCACCGACGGCCGCCAGGGTGCGCCACATCAGGGGTGTCTGGGCGTTGCGCACCTCGGGCCGGTCGAGCGTGATCGTGGCGACCGGTCCTTCCACGCTGTAACGCAGACCGGCTGCGGCAAGCTCCTCGGGGGTCATGGGCTCACTGTAGGAGCGGACACCGACGGCCGGAAAACGCGGAACAAATCGGCGACACACCCATGGTTGGAGGGCATTTACTCCGCGCTTTCCGGCTGCGCTGAGCCCGCCGATCGTACGGCGGCGCTCAGGCGAGGGAGACCAGGTCGGCGTAGGAGTCGTTCCAGAGGTCCTCGACACCGTCGGGGAGGATCAGCACCCGGTCGGGGTCGAGGGCCCGGACCGCGCCCTCGTCGTGGGTGACCAGCACGATCGCCCCCTGGTAGCTCCGGATCGCGCCGAGCACCTCCTCGCGGGAGGCCGGGTCGAGGTTGTTGGTCGGCTCGTCGAGCAGCAGCACGTTGGCGCTCGACACGACCAGGATCGCCAGGGCCAGGCGGGTCTTCTCCCCGCCGGACAGCACGCTGGGCGGCTTGGCGACGTCGTCGCCGGAGAACAGGAACGACCCGAGCACCGACCGGGTCTCGGTGTCGGTCAGCCCGGGTGCCGCGGTGCGCATGTTCTCCAGCACGGTGCGCGAGGTGTCGAGGGTCTCGTGCTCCTGGGCGTAGTAGCCGAGCTTGAGCCCGTGGCCCGGGATCACCTCGCCGGTGTCGGAGCGGTCGACGCCCGCCAGGATCCGCAGCAGCGTCGTCTTGCCCGCGCCGTTCAGGCCGAGGATCACCACCCGGGAGCCCTTGTCGATGGCCAGGTCGACGTCGGTGAAGACCTCGAGCGAGCCGTAGGACTTCGAGAGCTCCGCGGCCGTCAGCGGAGTCTTGCCGCAGGGCGCCGGCTCCGGGAAGGCGATCTTGGCGACCCGGTCGCTGCGGCGCTCGCCCTCGAGGCCGCTCATCATCCGCTCGGCCCGCTTGATCATCGACTGCGCGGCCTGCGCCTTGGTCGCCTTGGCCCGCATCTTGCCGGCCTGCTCCATCAGGGCGTCGGCCTTGCGCTCGGTGTTCTGCCGCTCGCGCTTGCGTCGACGCTCGTCGGTCTCACGCTGCGCCAGGTAGGCCGACCAGCCCATGTTGTAGACGTCGATCTCGGCGCGGTTGGCGTCGAGGTGGAAGACCTTGGTCACGGTCTGCTCGAGCAGCGCAGTGTCGTGGCTGATCACCACCAGCCCGCCCTTGTGGGCCCGGAGGAACTCGCGCAGCCAGACCACCGAGTCGGCGTCGAGGTGGTTGGTCGGCTCGTCGAGCAGCAGGGTCTCGGCGCCGGAGAACAGGATCCGGGCCAGCTCCACCCGCCGGCGCTGCCCGCCGGAGAGGGTGCGCAGCGGCTGGGTCATGAGGCGGTCCTCGATGCCGAGGGAGGCCGCGATCTGAGCCGCCTCGGCCTCGGCGGCATACCCACCGCCGGCGTGGAGATCGGCGTCGGCCCGCTCGTAGCGGCGCATCGCCCGCTCGGCCACGTCGGGGTCGTCGCTGCCCATCTCGGTCTCCGCGGCCCGCAGCCGGCGTACGACGTCTCCCAGGCCGCGTGCGGACAGGATGCGCTCACGGACCGGGACCTCGGGATCACCCGTGCGCGGGTCCTGCGGAAGGTACCCGACCGAGCCGGTGGAGGTGACCTGGCCGGACGCAGGCAGGGCCTCGGCCGCCAGGACGCGGGTGAGGGTGGTCTTTCCGGCACCGTTGCGGCCGACCAGTCCCACCTTGTCACCGGGACCCACCCGGAAGGAGACGTCGTGCATCAGCAACCGCGCCCCGGCTCGGACCTCGAGTCGTTGGGCACTGATCATCAGGCTGGTTAGTCTAGGGCGGCCCGGCCCCCGGCCAACGCCCAGCCCTGACACGAGGAGTCGACGATGCGGTTCAACCCCAAGGCGAGGCTGGACACGAGCCGGATGCGCAACAGCGGTCGCGGTGGCGGCGGTGGCGGGGGCCTCGGCGGCGCCGGCGGCTCGACCCGGATCCCCCTCCCGGGGGGCACGATGGCCGGTGGAGGCATCGGCGGCCTGATCGTGATCGTCCTCCTGGTGGTGGTGTCGCAATGCTCCGGCATCGACCTCACCGGTGGTGGCGGCGCCGCCGCGGCCGGCTACTCGTCCAGCCGCTTCACGGGCGACACCGGGCTCTACCAGGGCTGCACGACCGGACAGGACGCCAACGACCATCCGACGACGTGTGGTGTGGTCGCGGTGGAGAACTCCCTCAACGACTACTGGAAGGGCGCCCTGGCCCAGCAGGCCCCCAAGGCGACCTGGACCCCCGAGGCCGCGATCAACACCTTCAGCGGGCAGACCGCCAGCGGCTGCGGGACGGCCCAGTCGGGGATGGGGCCGTTCTACTGCCCGCCCGACCAGACCATCTACTTCGACCCGACGTTCTTCAAGGACATCCTCCAGGGCCAGCTGAACGGCCCCTCGGGTGCCTTCGTCGAGCCCTACGTGATCGCCCACGAGTACGGCCACCACGTGCAGAACCTGCTCGGCACCATGGGCAAGGTCAAGACCCAGCAGGGTCCCAACAGTGACTCGGTCCGGCTGGAGCTGCAGGCAGACTGCTACGCCGGCATGTGGGCCAAGAGCGCCACCACCACCGAGGACGCCCAGGGCAACGTGCTGATCCAGGACCTCACCGACCAGGACATCCAGGACGGCATCGCGGCCGCCAAGTCGGTCGGCGACGACACCATCCAGAAGGAGACGACCGGGAAGGTCAGCCCCGAGCAGTGGACGCACGGCTCGTCGGCGGCCCGGGTGAAGTGGTTCATGACCGGATTCCAGAACGGCACCCTCGACGCCTGCAACACCTTCAACGGGCAGAACGTCGAGTAGGCCACCGAACCAGATCACCGGTAGTAGGTCGGACCGGACACGACGGAAGGAGACCATCCATGAGACGCCTCCTCGGTGGGGCGTCGTCGGTGGCGGCAGCGCTCGTGCTCTCGTTCATCCCGGCGCCCTCGGCGCCCGCGGCCCCTGCTGGCCTGGCCACGCCACCCGGCCCGCGCATCCCCTACCTGGTCGGCGACGCCGGCACCTGGACCATCCACGACGGCGCCGGCGTGATCACCCTCCCGACGTCGATCGTCGACAACACCGGCCAGGTGGTGGAGAGCCCCGGCTTCTTCCGGCTGCTGGGGAAGTCGGCGCACGGGTACGTCGTAGCGGAGTTCGCGGACTCCTCCGACGAGAACCCCGCCTTCCGCGTCCAGCAGCTCCAGCTCCACATGGTCCACCCCGACGGCACGGCTCGCACCTTCTACGACCGGAGCGGAGCCGGCAAGATCTTCGAGGCGGGAAAGCTCGACGACACCGCCGACCGGGTCCTCGTCGGGTCGGGATCCGCCGAGAACGGGGTGCTCCACTACCGCTCGGTCAGGTTCGACGGCGTACCCACGCCCGTCAAGATCGGGAAGCAACCGCTCGTCCTCGACTGGCCATCGGCCCGGCGGCTTCTGGTGTCCTCTCCCTTCGGCCATGCCTTCGGGCCCTGGACCTGGCACGTCGCCGTCCACAACCTGGTCGACCACACCACGACGCCCCTCCCCGGTATCGGCGAGCACCGAGCCCAGACCACCCGCGTGGCCAGCCTCGGGGCCGACCTGTTCGGCTGGAGGCTGCCGACGCCCCGGCCCAGCACACCGGTCACCACGGCCTTCGCCCGGCTGTCGCGCCCGCACCACGTGCTCTGGAAGGCGACCTTCGACGCGATCTCGTTCAACCCCACCGATCACCGGGTGCTCGGCTGGAAGGACCGGCGGCTCACCCAGCAATTTCCGAGGGGGCCCCTGGAGATCCGCAGGGCCTCCGACGGACGCCTGGTCGCGACTCTCGACTACGGGTTCCCCGTCGTCGACTCCGTGGTCTGGGAGGACGCGTCGCACGTCTTGGTCACGTCCCTCGGGTCGGTGGTGCGGTGCGGGGTGGACGGCGTCTGCGCCCAGGTCTTCGACTCACCCGGAACTGTCGACTTCCCCTGAGCGGGCAGGCAACGTCAGAGCAGCGCCTCGAGGTGCGCGAACTGCCGCTGCAGCGCCCGGAGGTACGGCGCGACGGCCGGATGGCGGTACTTCCCGGCAAGCGCGCCCTCACCGCCGGCCACCCGGGCCAGCGCCCACTCGGCGCGCGACAGTGACGTGTACGCCGCGCTCACGCGCATCCCGAGGGTGACCTCGTCGCGCGTCGCGAGGCCGTCGGGCAGGCCCATCAGGTAGGCGTCCAGGAGCGGCTCGGCCTCTTCTCGGGCGTTCTGGAGGAACAGGCCCAGGTCCGCGCCGACCGGTCCGTGTCCCAGGGTCGCCCAGTCGATCGCGATCACGTCGTCGCCGTCACGGCCGGGCAGGTTCGAGGCCGCCGGGTCGCCGTGCTGCGCCACCTGGGGCAGCGAGTCGAGCTCCCGCATCAGGGTCTCGCGCCGCGACCACAGCCGGTCCGCGACGTCGGCCACGGTGGTCCGGGCCAGGGTCGGCCAGCCACCCCGCCGCTCGACCCGGGTCAGCCGGTCCCGGAGCTGGCCGACCGCCAGCCACTTGGCCCGGCCGAGATCGGCCCCGGCAAAGCGGCCCAGCGCGTGGGCGACGTAGAGGCCGTTCAGCGCGGCGTCCTCGACCCACTCCCGGGTCAGGGTGATCCCCTCGTCGTCCTCGGCGACGTCGAGCACCCGGGTCCGGAGCCCGGGCGTCGCCTCGACGACCCGGCTCACCGCGACGTCGGCCTCGCGGCGCCAGTAGGCGAAGTGGTGGGGGTCGCGGAGCTCTGGAGGATCGTCCGGACCGGGGACGGCAAGCCGCTTCACCACGAGGGGATCGCCCTCGCGCTGGGTGCGCCAGACCCCGACCGTGGACATGCCGGTCCCTCCGGGCACGAGGTGCCACGCGGGGTCGGGCTCCCACATGCCTCGGACGCTATCCGATGTCGCGCTCCCGGTAGCGCCACCAGGCCGTGGCGACCACCAGCGCGGCGAGAGCCGTCAGCCACAGCTCGGGCAGCACCGACAGCGTCTCGGCCGGCACCTTCGACACGTGGGAGTACGGCGACAGGCCGGCCACCCAGCCGGGAAGCTGCAGCAGCTCGGCCAGCGGCCCCATCAGGAAGAAGGCCGCCAGGACCACCCAGCCGGCCATCGCCCAGCGGCTCCCCTGGGCCAGCCCGAGCAGGGCGAGCCCGCCGACCAGCCACACGGCCGGGATCTGCACCAGCGACGCGGCGAGGACGCCGCCGAACGACACGCTCGAGCCCGTCGCGCCGATCGCCATCCCGACGCCGGTGACCAGGAGCAGCCAGGCAGCCCCGCCGAGCGCGACCAGGCCGACCGCCAGGAACGTCGTCGACCGGCCCGTCGCGGTGGCGAGGACCTCCTCCGTCCGGCCGTCGTGCTCCTCGACGCCTCCGTGGGTGACCACGGTGAGCGCGAAGCAGGAGATGCCGATGGCGACGAACGCCACAAAGGCGGCCACCAGGGTCTGCTGGAGCGCGCCCACACCGCCCAGCCGCTCGACGTACTCCCGTGCGCCTGCGGTGTCGAGCATCGACTCGGCTCCCGGGATGATCGCGGCCAGCAGTGCCCCGACGACGGCCGAGGCGACGCTCCACACCAGGAGCGAGGTCGAGTGGACCCGGAGGTTCAGGGCAAGCGCGCTGGCGAGCCGGGGCGAGCCGCTCTCCGGTCCGGGGCGCTCGGCGAGCAGGCCCGACCCCAGGTCGCGGCGGGACCGCACCAGGAGGGCGGCACCGACCAGCCCGGCTGCGAGAGCCAGGTCGAGCAGGACGAGCCACCCGCGCGGCTGCGACCAGGCCCGTAGCTGGGTCGACCAGCCCAGCGGGGTCAGCCAGCTCAACCAGGAGACGGAGGTGTCACCGATCGCACGGAGCAGGAAGAGCACCGCGACGATGCCGGCGGCGATGGTCCCGCACGTGCGCGCACTCGCCGAGAGCTGCGCGGTCAGGGCACCGATCCCGGTGCCGACCAGGCCCAGCCCCCACCACGAGGCACCGAACCAGAGCGAGCCCCCGACGGGCAGCCCGCCCGCCACGTCGGCCAGGGCACCGGTCACCCCGACCAGGGTGGCGGTGATCGCGCCCACCAGCACCGCGCTGACCAGCGGCGTGGACGAGTCGACCGCGAGGGCGCCGAGCAGCTCGGCGCGGCCGGACTCCTCCTCGACGCGGGTGTGCCTGCGCACCAGGGCGATGCACAGCGCCATCACGAGCATGCCGTAGGTCACGGTCGTCTTGGTCATCGAGATCTCGCCGAGGCTGTGCACGTCGAGGATCGGCCCGTAGAGCGCGACCAGCGCGGAGCTGGCGTTGATCGATCGCGCGGCAGCGACCCGCTCGGCCGTCGTTGCGTAGAGCGGCCCGGTGGCCGCCGCCGAGGCGTAGCAGAGGAGCGCCAGCGCCGCGGTCCAGACCCCGATCAGGATCCGGCTGCGCCGCAGGGAGAACCTGGTCAGCTGCCAGAGCCCGGTCATCGGACGGGCTCCCTCCCGCGGTACGCGTCGAGGAACAGCTCCTCGAGCGTGGGCGGAGTGCTGGTGAGGCTGCGGATCCCGGCCCCCGAGAGCGCCGTCAGTACGCCGGGCAGCGCCTCGGGCTCGAGGGTGCAGGAGACCGACGACCCGTCGACGGTCAGGTCGTGGACACCGGGCAGGACGGACAGGTCGGGGACCACCCCCACGACCTCGGCCCGGACCCGCGAGCGGTGCAGGTGGCGCATCTCGGCCAGGCTGCCGGACTCGACGACGCGTCCGTCCCGGATGATCGTCACCCGGTCGGCCAGCCGTTCGACCTCGCTGAGGATGTGGCTGGACAGCAGCACCGTCGTACCCCTGGCCCGGACGTCGTCGATGCAGCCGGCGAACACCTCCTCCATCAGCGGGTCGAGACCGGAGGTCGGCTCGTCGAGCACGAGCAGGTCGGTGGGCGCTGCGAACGCGGCCACGAGCGCGACCTTCTGCCGGTTGCCCTTGGAGTAGGCACGACCCTTCTTGGTGGGGTCGAGCTCGAAGCGCTCGAGCATCTCCGCGCGGAGCGGGTGGTCGGCCGGGGCGCCGCGCATCCGCAGCAGCAGGTCGATCACCTCACCGCCGCTGAGGTTGGGCCACAGGCTGACGTCTCCCGGGACGTAGGCCAGTCGGCGGTGCAGGTCGGCCGCCCGAGCCCAGGGATCCTCCCCGAACAGCCGCGCCTGCCCGGAGTCCTGGTGGATCAGGCCCAGCAGGATCCGCAAGGTCGTCGACTTGCCGGCGCCGTTGGGGCCGAGGAACCCGTGCACCTCCCCCGCCGCGACCGACAGGTCGAGCCCGTCGAGCGCCCGGGTCGGGCCGAAGGTCTTGACCAGTCCGTTGATGTCGATGACCGTGCCCGTCATGCTCCCACCCTGTCACCCATGGGCCGATCGGGTCAGGGTCGTTGGCCACGTTCGTGCCCACGTCCGGGCCCCGCTAGTTTTCGGGTCATGAACACGCTGCTCGACACGACGACCCGCCACCTGCACCGCACCGCCCTTGCCCGGCAACGTGACGGGCGGCTGCCCGGCCTGTACGCCGGTGTCTGCCGCGGCGGCCGCCTGGTCTGGGGCGAGGGGATCGGCGTCGCCGACGTCGGGTCGGAGCGCGCGCCGGCGGCCGACGACCAGTTCCTGATCGCCTCCAACACCAAGACGTTCGTCGCGGTGATGGTGATGCAGCTGCGCGACGAGGGCCGACTGTCCCTCGACGACCTCCTCGGCGAGCACGTGCCCGAGGTCTCGCACCCGATCACGATCCGGCAGTGCCTGGCCCACGTGTCCGGGATGGCCCGCGAGCCGCTCGGCGACGTGTGGGAGACCCTGGAGCAGCCCGACACCAAGACGCTACGACGCGACTTCGACGACGTCGAGCGGGTGGGTCGTCCCCACGACCACTGGCACTACTCCAACGTCGTCTTCGCGATGCTGGGCCAGCTGGTCGAGGAGCTGGACGGGCGGTCGTGGGAGGAGTCGCTCCGGTCCCGGCTGCTGCTGCCGCTCGGCATGCGTCGTACGACGGTCGGCTTCGACGGCGGCCCGCACGTCTCCGGCTACTACGTCGGGCCGTACGACGACGTACCCCGGCCCGAGCCTGTGCTCGACCTCAAGGCGATGGCCCCGTGCGGCGGACTGGCCAGCACCGCCCAGGACCTCGCGATCTGGTCGGCGTTCGTCGCCGACCCCGGCTCGCTGCTGTCTGCGGACACCATGGAGGAGATGTGCCAGCCCCAGGTGCTGCTCGACTCCGAACGCTGGAACGGCGCGATGGGTCTCGGGTTCTTCCTGATCCGCTCGGCGACCGGACGCACCTGGGTCGGCCACACCGGTGGCATGCCCGGGCACATCACCGGGGTCTTCACCCACCGCGAGTCCGGCACCGGTGGCATCACGCTGATGAGCTCGACGGCCGCCCCCGCGCCGGACGCCTTCGCGATCGAGCTGGCCGACCACGTCGTGGCCCACGACCCCGTCGAGGAGTCTCCCTGGAAGCCCGGCACGGAGATCCCCGACGACTTCCGGCCGCTGCTGGGGCGCTGGTTCGCAGAGGGCCAGCCGTTCGTGTTCTGGGTCGAGCAGGGCGAGCTCAGGGCGCGCATCGACAAGCCGGGCGCCGA
The DNA here is from genome assembly GCA_033854915.1 of Nocardioidaceae bacterium. Classification (GTDB taxonomy): domain Bacteria; phylum Actinomycetota; class Actinomycetes; order Propionibacteriales; family Nocardioidaceae; genus Nocardioides. The sequence goes on along the minus strand of JAWWPM010000296.1, from coordinate 4,103 downwards.
GGTGCTCACTGCCTCGCGCTTCGAGAAGGTCGCCGACGACGTCTACCGCGACGTGGCCGGCCGGGAGCGCGGTGAGCTCCTGCGGGTCACCCGGGCGCCCGACGGCTCGGTGACCAAACTGAACTGGGCGACCTACCTGTTCACCCGCGAGCCGCTGGCATTCGGCGAGCAGCTCACGCGTTGACCACGACGACCGCCACGGCGGTCGCGTCGGTGACGGCGGCGTCGAGCACCGCCCGGCGGGGGTCGGGTACGGCGAGCCACGGGCCGACCACGGTCACCCTGCGGAAGCGCGGGTCTGCGAGCACCTCGTCGACGGCCGTGTGGTCGCCACCGGTGACGACGGGCAGGTTGCCGTTGCCGAGGATCCGCGCGGCGTGGTCGGCGGCCGCCTCGTTGGCCTGTCGGGCCTGGTTGTCGCGCCGGCGCGCGAAGCGCTGCTGGCTCTGGCCACCTGCCTTGGTCCGGCCCTGGACGTGGCGCTGACCGATCTTGTGCTCGGTCAGGGTCGACCCCCGCAGCCGGGCCACAGCGAAGCCGCCCTTGCGAACCAGCAGCACGCCCCACTCCCCCGGCGGCGAAGCCGCCGCCACGAAGGCGCCGACCTCCGCCGGCCCGTCGTACGACGTGTCGAAGGGCAGGCGCGCGGCGAAGGTCGATCCGTCTCCAGCGACACCCGTGAGAGCGCCGCTCGCGACCGCGAGGATGGCGCCGTCGTGCCGCTCCCCGAAGTTCTGTACCCATCGCGCCAACCGCGTGGGCGGCACCCGGACCTGGCCGGTGTCACTCACCGGCGCTCACGACCAGGACACGCTGGCGCCGTCGGCCCACAGGCCGAAGCCGTCGGCCTCGACCTCGTCACTGCGGTTCCACAGGGTGAGGTAGAGCGCGACCGCGGAGCCGCGCAGCACGACATCGGCCTCGTGGTCGCCCGCCCCGCGGCGGGTGACCGGCGGACGGCCGCTGACGGAGACGAGCCAGTGCTCGTCGGAGTCGTCGGGCAGCACCGCCACCGTCGTGGGCTCCGAGGTGCGCAGCCTCGAGCGCGGCCGGGGCAGGAAGCCGGTGAGGAGCTCGTCGATGCCGTCCAGCGCGAGGTCCCGGGCGATCCACGTGTCGGCGGAGCGCGGATAGCGGCCGAGGTCGGCGGCCAGGGCGTCCACGGCGTGGATGGTGGTCTCGTGACACTGCCGACGCGCCCAGAACTCCCGCGGCGCGGGCGCATCGGCGAGGAAGACCAGCGCCTGCAGGTCGGCCGGCGCGGACGCGATCATCGTCACCAGTCGCTCCCCTCCGGCCCGCAGCCAGCCGATCGGGTCGGTGGCCTCCAGGCCCTCACGCTCGACTGCGTCGTCGTCGATGCGCTCGCCGACGATGGTGGCCGCTGCCCAGCGGTGCACCAGGCCCTGGTGCGCCACCAGACGTCGTACGTCCCAGTCCGGCGTGGTCGGGACCATCGCGTCGAGCCCGGCCGCCGTCGCGTGCTCGACGAAGGCGTCCAGGGCGTCGCACACACCGGCCAGGTGGCGGTCCAGATCCATGGCCGCAGTGTGTCAGCCGGGCCGGGTCGGGGGCCTCTGCATTTCGGCGCCCGGCGAGGTGCGCGCCGAAAGCGGTATAGATTCCGTTTCAACCAGTTCCCAGACAGGAGACCTCGATGGCAGAACCCGAAGGCGCGGAGCTCGAGGCGATCCGGGCGCACCGCGACGAGCTGCGCGAGACCTACCTGCGGCCCCTCGACGAACGCCCGGCCAGCAACGTCCGCGGCGTCCACCACCTGGCCCTGGTCTGCCAGGACGTCGAGGAGACGATCCGCTTCTACCAGGACTTCCTGGGCTTCCCCCTCGTCGAGCTGGTCGAGAACCGCGACTACGCGGGCTCGAGCCACTTCTTCTTCGACATCGGCAACCGCAACCTGCTCGGCTTCTTCGACTTCCCCGGCCTCGGCAACCCGCCGTACGAGGAGACGATCGGTGCCGTCCAGCACCTGGCCCTGTCGATCGACCAGGAGCAGTTCGACGCCGCGAAGGCGCGCCTCGACGAGGCCGGCGTGGAGTACCTCGGCCCCGACCGCGGCGCCGACGACAGCCTCTATCTCCGTGACCCGAACGGCGTGGGTCTGGAGCTCTACCGCGAGGATCTCGGCGTCTTCGAGGGCACGCCCCTGCTCAACGACTAGACATTGAAGCCGAGGGCGCGCAGCTGGTCGCGGCCGTCGTCGGTGATCTTGTCGGGGCCCCACGGCGGCATCCAGACCCAGTTGATCAGGACGTCGTTGACCAGGCCCTCGAGGGCCTGGTTGGTCTGGTCGGAGATGACGTCGGTCAACGGGCAGGCCGCCGAGGTCAGGGTCATGTCGATGACGGCGTTGGTGTCGTCGTCGAGGTGCACGCCGTAGACCAGGCCGAGGTCGACGACGTTGATTCCGAGCTCGGGGTCGACGACGTCCTTCATCGCCTCGGTGACGTCGTCGACGGTGGTCACCGAACCAGCGGATGAGCCTCCGGCCTCCGGCACCTCGGGCAGGTCTGTGTGGTCCACGGGGTTGGTGGTCACTTCGTCTCCTCCATCTGGGCGGTCGTGGTCGCGTCCTTCCAGGCCATCCAGGACAGCAGGGCGCACTTGATGCGGGCGGGGAACTTTGCGACACCGGCGAAGGCGATGCCGTCCTCGAGCACGTCTTCGTCTGGCTCGACCTGACCCTTGCCCTGCATCAGGGCGAGGAACTCCTCGTGGATGGCCATCGCCTCGGCGACCGGCTTGCCGATCACCAGGTCGGTCAGCACCGACGTGGACGCCTGCGAGATCGAGCAGCCGAGCGCGTCGTACGACACGTCCTCGACGACCAGCCCGTCCGGACCCTCGGCGACGTGGACCCGCAGGGTCACCTCGTCGCCGCAGGTCGGGTTCACGTGGTGCACCTCGGCCTCGTAGGGCTCCCGCAGGCCCTTGTGATGAGGGTTGCGGTAGTGGTCCAGGATGATCTCCTGGTAGAGAGAATCGAGCTCGTTGGACATCGCTCAACCCAACTTGAAGTAGTTGCGGGTGTATTCCAGGCCCTCGACGAGCGCGTCGATCTCGGCCGGGGTCGTGTAGAGGTACGACGACATCCGGGTCGAGCTCTGCACCCCGAAGCGGGCGTGGGCGGGCTTGGCACAGTGATGGCCGGCGCGTACGGCGATCCCGCGGGTGTCGAGCACGGTCGCCACGTCGTGGGGGTGGACGCCGGGAATCTCGAAGGAGATCGCTCCCCCGCGCCGGGTCGCGTCGAGCGGACCGAGCACGGTCAGGCCGGGCACGCTCGCCAGGCCCTCGAGCGCGTAGCCGGTGACGGCCTGTTCGTGGGTATGCACGGCGTCCATGCCGAGCTCGGTGAGGTAGTCGAGCGCGGCGCCGAGACCGACGGCCTCGACGATCGGGGGCGTGCCGGCCTCGAACTTGTGCGGGATCGGGGCGTAGGTCGAGCCCTCCATGGTGACGGTCTCGATCATCTCCCCACCGCCGAGGAACGGCGGGAGCTCGTCGAGCACGGCGCGCCGTCCCCAGAGCACGCCGATGCCGGTCGGCCCGACGGCCTTGTGACCGGTGAACGCGAGCAGGTCGGGGCGTTCGTCGTCGGCCATCGCCGCCAGGTCGATCGGGAGCTGCGGGGCTGCCTGGGAGCCGTCCACCACGACCAGCGCGCCCACCTGGTGGGCCCGACGGGCGATCTCGGCGATCGGGTTGATCGTGCCGAGCATGTTGGAGACCCAGGTCAGGGCCACCACCCGGGTGCGTTCGGTGATCAGCTCGTCGATGTGCGACAGGTCGAGCTGACCTTCCTCGGTGATGCCGAACCAGCGCAGGGTCGCACCGGTGCGCTCGCACAGCAGCTGCCACGGGACGATGTTGGAGTGGTGCTCCATCTCGGTGATCACGATCTCGTCGCCCGGGCCCACCTGGCGCGGACCCGCCCAGGCCAAGGTGCTGGAGGCCAGGTTGAGGGCCTCGGTGGCGTTCTTGGTGAACACCACCTCGTCGCGATCGGGTGCGCCGAGGAACGAGGCGACCTTGTCGCGCGCGCTCTCGTAGGCCTCGGTGGCCTCGGCTCCGAGCTGGTGCAT
>JAWWPM010000295.1:0-13963 GCA_033854915.1 Nocardioidaceae bacterium | reverse complement strand
GGCGCCGCCACCACCGGCGGCAGGCAGCTTGGCCTGGCTCTGGGGCGGGTTGTCCAGGCTGCAGGCGGCGGTGATGCAGCCGGTACCGCCGGAGCTGCAACCCGATGTCGGGGTGCTGCTGTTGTAGGAGCCGCAGGCGTTGAGGCTGAGTGCCGCCACGACACCAAGGGTTGCGATCGAAGCTGAGGTCCTGCGCATGTCGGCTGCGCCTTCCAGTCCCGTGGTGCGACGGGTGTCACACCTGTTTATGTTTCGTGCGCGAACATATCGGCAAAACCGGCTGGCGGCTAGAGACCTTCATCAATTCTTCACCTGCGTGTCATGTGGGAGTGGTAACACTCGGCAGGCATGGGTCCGCAGTCAGATCGACTCCGGCGGCCAGGCCAGGCACGTCCAGCGGTGGCCGCCCACCTCGAGCTCGACGATCGCGCAGTTGTCGAGACGCGCCGGCGGATCGGCCGGCTCGGCGGTGAGGATCAGCGGGAGGGTCAGCCGCATCACTCCCCCATGGCTCACCGCCAGCACCGTCTCACCGGGGTGGGCACTGGCGATGTCGTAGAGCACCCGGTGCATGCGGTGTCGCAGCTCGGCGCCGCTCTCCCCTCCGGGGATCCGCCGCTCGAGATCGCCGGCGAGCCACGCGGCGTACACCTCGGCGAAGGGGTCGTCGGCTCGCGAGCCGGCGAGGCTGCCGACCGAGAACTCCCGGAGCCCCTCCCGGGTCGTCACCCCGACGTCGAGATGCGCGGCCGCGATCTCGGCGGTCTGGACGGCGCGCGCGTGGGTGCTCGCGTACACGTGAGCGATCCCGCGCTGCGCCAGCCGCTGCGCCAGACCCCGGGACTGCTCGCGTCCGCGCCGGGTCAGGGAGCCGCCCTCGTCCGCCCAGTGCCGGGTCTCGTACTCCGCGTCCGCGTGCCGCGCGACCAGGATCGTGGCCGGGTCAGTCACCCGAGCCGTCGTCGGCGTCGGAGCCCGGCTGGTAGGGCGTCAGCACGCAGAACTCGTTGCCTTCGGGATCGGCCAGCACCGCCCAGCCGCGCTCACCCTTGCGCAGGTCGTCGACCAGCGTGGCGCCGAGGCCGAGAACGCGCTCGACCTCCTCGTCCCGGCTGCGGTCCGTGGGCCGCAGACAGATGTGCATGCGGTTCTTCACCGTCTTCGGCTCGGGCACCTTGAGGAACAGGAGGAAGCGGTCGTCCGGGCCGGTCAGACCACATTCCTCGTCCTCGGGCTTCATCTCCCACGACTCGTCGACCGTGAAGTCCTCGAGCACCTGCGCCCACCACATGGTCTGGGCGTAGGGATCGGCGGCGTCGATGCAGAAGTTGGAAGCGCGAGAAGCCATGGGGGCAGCCTAGAGGGCGCTCCGTCGCACCTGCCCCCCGTTTTCGGGTCGGTGTTTCGCCTCGCGACACCGACGTCGTACGACGTGGGCGCGCCGGGCGGTGCGGCAGACTGCCCGCATGAGCCTGCTCGACTCCTGGACCCGCGACCTGCACGAGTCGGAGGACGGCATGACGCGGCCGACCTACCGGAAGGGCGCCGGTCCCGGTGTCGTCGTGATCCACGAGCTCCCCGGGATCACCCCGGCGGTGATCGACTTCGCCGAGGACGTCGTCGACGCGGGGTACACGGTCGTGCTGCCCCATCTCTTCGGACACCCGGAGATCCAGCCGAACCCGGGCACGACGACCGGCGCCTTCATCCAGGTCTGTACCTCTTCGGAGTTCACCAAGATGGCCACCGGGGTCACGACCCCGGTGGCGGGATGGCTGCGCAGCCTGGCGCGTTCGCTCCACCAGGAGCTCGGCGGCCCAGGGGTCGGGGCCCTGGGCATGTGCTTCACCGGCGGCTTCGCGCTGGCGATGATGGTCGACGAGTCCGTGGCCGCTCCGGTCGTGGCCCAGCCGGCGGTGCCATTCGCGATCGGCAAGAAGCGCGCCGCCGACCTCAACCTCTCGCCCGCAGACACCGACGCCGTCGTGGCGCGGGTGGCGGCCGGGTGCCAGGTGCTCGGCCTGCGCTATCGCAAGGACCGCGCCACGGGCTCGCGCTTCGACACCCTGCGCGAGCTGCTCGGCGACAACTTCATCGGCGTCGAGTTCGAGGGCAAGGGGCACGCGACCCTGACCGAGCACCGCCGGCAGGAGGGCGTCGACCGGGTGCTGGCGTTCTTCGAGGAGAAGCTCAAGGACTGACGACCCTGCCGGCCGCCCGAGTCCGTGGCTAGCATCGCCGGCGTGTCCTACCTGCGCCGCCAGCTCGTCACCGCCGCCCTCACCGCCAACGCGCTCAGGCCTCCTTCGGGCACCGCCCGGGCCGGGCTGGCGTCGTTCGTGCTGGGCTGGCCGACCAGCGAGCTCGCTCCGCACCTGCTCGTACTGACGGCCGCCGACACGGCAGCCCACCTGACCCGTCGCCGCCGGAGCCGGCTCGGCCTGCTCCTGGCAACCTTCAGCGCGGCCGGACTGACGCAGATCGTGCGCCAGAGCCGGCAGGTGCAGGTCCTCGCCGAGCAGTCGCTGGTCGACTGCCTCGGTGACGAGTACGCCGACCGACCCGGCGAGCGGCCCACCACGGTCGACCTGGCCACCCCGTGGCGCAAGCTGTTGAACCCCTTCGACCGGCGCAACGCCGCGGTCCGGGTGGACCACGACGTGCGCTACTCCGAGGCCGGCAAGCGCGGGCTTCTCGACGTCTACCGGCCGGCCGGACGTGAGGTCACCGGCGCCCCGGTGCTGATCCAGGTGCACGGCGGCGGCTGGACCCTGGGGTCCAAGGACCAGCAGGGCGTCCCCTTGATGCAGCGGATGGCCGAACGCGGCTGGGTCTGCGTGGCCATCAACTACCGGCTCGCACCACGCGATCCCTTCCCGGCGCAGATCATCGACGTGAAGAAGGCGATCGCCTGGGTCAAGGAGCACATCGAGGACTACGGCGGGGACCCGTCGTACGTCGTGATCACCGGCGGTTCAGCGGGCGGCCACCTGACCGCGCTCGCCGCGCTGACCCCCAACGACCCGGACTTCCAGCCCGGCTTCGAAGGGGCCGACACCCAGGTGCAGGCGGCCGTGCCGTTCTACGGCGTCTACGACTTCGCCGGTGCGACCGGTCTGCGCAACGCCCTCCAGATGCGCGACGGCTACCTCGGTCCGAAGATCCTCCAGCGCAGCTGGACCGAGGACCCCGAGGCGTTCGAGAAGGCGTCGCCGATCCTGCGGATCACCCAGGACGCTCCGGACTTCTTCGTCCTGCACGGTGCTCGCGACTCGCTGGTGTCGGTGGAGCAGGCCCGGCTGTTCGTCGCCGCACTGCGCGAGACCTCCAAGCACAGCGTCGCCTACGCCGAGTTCCCGGGCACCCAGCACGCGTTCGACGTCTTCCCGTCGATCCGCTCGGAGCACGTGGTGCGAGCGGTCGAGCGCTACCTGACCTGGCACCACGCCCGGCGGTGAGGCCCGCCGCCTATCCTGCACGGGTGCCGATGCCCGAACGTCTCCTCGCGCTGGCGCGAGCAGCGAAGGGCTTCATGCCGGACGACGAGGGACTCGCGCTGCACCGGCTCGCGCGCGATCGCCTCCCCCACGGCCCGGCGCTGGAGGTCGGGAGCTACTGCGGCAAGTCGGCGGTCTATCTCGGCACTGCCGCCCGCGAGGTGGGGGGTGTGGTCTTCAGCGTCGACCACCACCACGGGTCGGAGGAGAACCAGGCGGGCTGGGAGCACCACGACCCGTCCCTCGTCGATCAGCGCACCGGCCGGATGGACACCCTTCCGGTCTTCCGCGAGACGATTGCGGCCGCCGGGCTGGAGCCGTACGTGGTCGGCGTGGTCGGGGAGTCGGCGACCGTTGCCCGGCACTGGCGCACCCCCCTGTCGCTGCTGTTCATCGACGGCGGGCACGGCACCGAGCCGGCCCATGCGGACTACCACGGCTGGGCGCGCTGGGTGATGCCCGGCGGACTGCTGGTCATCCACGACGTGTTCCCCGACCCTGCCGACGGCGGGCGCCCGCCGTACGAGATCTACTCGCGGGCCCTGGACGCCGGGGCCTTCGACGAGGTCGACGACGTCGGCTCGCTGCGAGTGCTGCGGCGGATCTCAGGAGCGGCCGGCGAAGGCGTCGGCTGAGGCACAGCCGCACTCCAGGGCCAGCGGCTCCGGGTCGGCGACCATCGTGGTGCCACGGAACAGGCCGGCCCCGCCCGTGGAGTCGGTGAGCGCGTCGTGGGCGAGCAGCACGGCGGCCGCCGTGTACGTCGTGTGCTCACCGGGCCAGTGCACGTCGTCGGGGTAGACGTAGCCGGTCCAGTAGCCGCCGTCGTCGTGGCGCAGGCGCTGCGCGTCGGCGAACAGCCGCACCGCCCGCTCGCGGTCGCCGAGCGCCTCGAGCGCCAGCACCAGCTCGCAGGTCTCGGCGCCGGTCACCCACGGGTCGGTGTCGACGCAGCGGACGCCGAGCCCGGGCACCACGAACTCTGCCCAGCGGGACGCCAGCAGGTCGTGACCGTCGCGGCCTCGCACGGCTCCGCCCAGCACCGGGTAGTACCAGTCCATGGAGAAGGTCGCCTTGTCGAGGAACTCACCGCGGTGCTCGCGCAACGCGTGCCCGAGGCGCCCGGCCGCGAGCTCCCAGTCGGGTTGCGGGTCGTCGAGCAGCTCGCCGAGCGACAACCCGGCCCGCAGCGAGTGGTGGATGCTCGACGAGCCGGCGAGCAACGCGTCACGGTTGACCCGGGCCGGACCGGTCTGCGACCACTCCTGCGACCAGGCGATGCCGCCGAACGGCAGCTGCAGCTCGCACACGAAGTCGAGGGCGCGGCGCACGGTCGGCCACAGGGCCCGGACGAACGCCCGGTCGCGACGGACCAGCCAGTGGTGCCAGACCCCGACGGCGACGTAGGCCGCCATGTTGGTCTCACCGCTGGCGTCGGCCACCTCCCCGGCGACGTACTTCATCGCCCACGAGCCGTCGTCGCGCTGGGTACGGCGTACCCACGCCCAGGCGCGCTCGACCGCCTCGCTGCGCCCGGCGACGAGCAGGGCCATCGCGGACTCGACGTGGTTCCACACGTCGGTGTGCTGGCCGGTGGTCCAGGGGATGGCCCCGTCGGGCTCCTGCATCGCCTCGATCGCGGCTCCGGACTGAGCGACCTGCTCGCGGGTCAGGGCCTCAGGACGCATCGGCGACGCCCCTTTCGACCTCGGCCGCTGCGTCGGCGGGTTTGTGGAGGTAGACGACCAGGCTCTTGCCGATCACGGGGTTCAGCGCCCACTCGGCCCAGCGGGTCGCCCGCGGCCGCTTCATGATGTCCCAGACCAGGAGCCGGTGGTAGGCCTTCGCGAGCGGGTGTTCGTCGTTGTGGACGCCGACCGCGCACTTGATCCACCAGTACGGCGCGTGCAGACCATGGGCGTAGTGCTTGCCGTCGTAGACGAGACCGGCGTTGGTCGCCTTGCTGACCAGCTCGGCGTCGGTGTAGATCCGGATGTGGCCGCCGGGGGTGTTGTGGTAGTCGTCGGAGAGCTTCCAGCACACGATCTCGGGCAGCCAGCGGGGCACGGTCAGTGCGATCGTGCCACCGGGGCGCAGCACCCTGACCAGCTCGTCGATGGCCTGGATGTCGGCCGGCACGTGCTCGAGGATCTCGGCGGCGACGATCCGGTCGAACTCGCCGTCGGCGAACGGCAGCGACAGCGCGTCACCCTCCTTCACGTCGGCCTCCGCGCCCAGGGGCACCTCCCCCGCCTCGGCCATCGCCACGAACAGGTCGCGCACCTGCGCGAGCTCGTCGGCGTCCTGGTCGAAGGCGATCACGTCGGCGCCGCGGCGGTACATCTCGAACGCGTGCCGTCCCGCGCCGCAGCCCAGGTCGAGCACCCGCTCGCCCGGCTGCAGCCCGAGACGGTCGAAGTCAACGGTCAGCACTGCGTCTCCTCGGTGGTCGAGCGGAGTCGAGACTCCTCGTCGTGGGCGGCGATGGCCTCCTCGTACGCCGCGGCGGTCGCGGCGGCGACGGCGTGCCAGCTGAACAGCTCCTCGACCCGCCGGCGTCCGGCGGCGCCGTACCGCGCCCGGCGCTCGGGGTCGTCGAGCAGGTCCGCGATGGCGGTCACCAGCTCGCCGACGTCGCCCGGCGTGACCAGGTCGGCGCACAGCCCGTCGGGGCCGACGACCTCGGGGATCGCCCCGGCGCGGGAGACCACCAGCGGGGTCGCGGTCGCCATCAGCTCGGCGGTCGGCAGTGAGAAGCCTTCGTAGAGACTGGGCACACAGGCGAGCTCGGCCGAGCCCATCAGGCCGACCAGCTCCGCGTCGGTGACGCCGTTCACGAAGCGGACGTGGTCCCGGATGGCCAGGTGGTCGAGCAGCTGCTCGGTGCGACCGCCCGGCGACGGGCGGGTCACCAGCAGCAGCTCGAGCTCGGGGCGCTCGGTGCGCAGCTTGGCGAACGCCTCGAGCAGGGTCGCGATGCCCTTGACCGGCGCGTCGGCGCTCGCCATCGCAATGATCCGGCCGGGCACCCGCGGCTCGGTCGGTGGCACGAAGGTCTCCTCGACCCCGAGCAGCACCACCCGGACCCGTGCCGGGTCCACGCCGAACTCGCGTACGACGTCGCGCCGGGAGGACTCCGACGGCACCAGCACCATCCGCATCCGGCGGGCGACGCGGGCCTGCATCTTCACGAAGCCGTACCAGCGGCGCAGGGTCAGCTTCTTGCGGCGGGTCGGTGCCGACGCGAGGTCGATGCGCCGGTCGATGCTGATCGGGTGGTGGATGGTGGTCACCAACGGCAGCCCGAGCCGCTCCTCGAGGTCGAGCAGGGCCGAGCCGAGCACCTGGTTGTCGTGCACCACGTCGAAGTCGCCGGCGCGCTGCTCGAGCACCCGCAGCACCCGCTTGCTGAACGTGCGCGGCTCGGGGAAGCCGGCCGTCCACATCGTCAGCACCTCCTCGACGTCGATCAGGTCGCGGATCTCCGACGGGCGGGGCGTGCGGAACGGGTCGGGCTCGCGGTAGAGGTCGAGGCTCGGCACCTCGGTCAGCCGGACGCCCTCGTCGAGCACGGGGTAGGGCTGACCGGAGAACACCTCGACCTCGTGGCCGAGCCGGACCAGCTCACGGCTCAGGTGCCGGACGTAGACGCCCTGGCCACCGCAGTGCGGCTTGCTGCGGTAGGAAACGAGGGCCACGCGCACGGGGTTCCGCCTCTCCGGCTCGGATCGACCGGAGCACGGAGGTTGCTACCGACCGGTGGGCGGCGAGCCTATCCGGGCCTCAGGCGGCCCGGATCAGGTGCCCTCGCTCGAGTGGCCGGGGAAGACGTGGGCGCTCGGGTCGACCACGACCGCGGCGTTGTTGACCGCGGTGGCAGCCTCACCGAAGCCGACCGCGATCAGCCGCACCTTGCCGGGATACTCGGTGATGTCGCCGGCCGCGAAGACGCGCTCGAGGTTGGTGCGCATGGCCGCGTTGACCACCACGTGGCGCTTCTGCACCTCGATCCCCCACTGCTGCAAGGGTCCGAGGTCGGCGATGAAGCCGAGCGCGGCCACCACCGCCTGCGCCGGACGGCGTACCGGCTCCTCACCGTCGACGCTGATCTCGACCTCGGCGACCGTGGGCTCGCCGAACAGACCGGTCACCTGCGCCTTGGTGATGATCTCGACGCCGAGGTCACGGACCTGCTGGACCGAACGCTCGTGGGCGCGGAACGCGTCGCGCCGGTGCACCAGCGCGACCGACCGTGCGATCGGCTCGAGGTGGATGGCCCAGTCGAACGCCGAGTCGCCGCCGCCGACGATCACGACGTCCTTGCCCGCGTACGGCGCGAAGCTGGGCACGAAGAACTCCATGCCGCGGCCGAGCCAGCCGTCCCCCGCCGGGAGCGGTCGCGGGCTGAACTTGCCGATGCCGGCGGTGATCAGCGCCGCCTTGGCGGTCACCGTGGTGCCGTCGTCGAGGGTGACGGTCACGTCGTCGTCGGTGTGCTCCAGACCGGTGGCCGTACGGTCGAGGAGGTACTCCGGCTCCGCGGTGTTGGCCTGCTCGACCAGCCCCTCGACGAGGTCGCGCCCCTTGACCGACGGGAAGCCGGCGACGTCGAGGATCTGCTTCTCGGGGTACATCGCGGTGATCTGCCCGCCCAGCTCGGGCAGCGAGTCGACCACGGCCACCCGCAGCTGGCGGAAGCCCGCGTAGTAGGCGGCGTACAGGCCGGTCGGACCGGCCCCGATGATCACCAGGTCCACGTCGAGGTGTGCCACGTCGTTCCTCTCTCGTCACTCATTGGGTCTGCACGTTGGCGACCAGCCAGCCCCGGCTGGTGTGGACCATCGTCACCAGCGCCCGCCGCGCGTCGTACGACGGGGGGTCACCGCCGGTGGTCGTGCGCTGGTCGAGGAACAGCAGGGCCAGCACCCGGTCCGGATCTGCGCGCACGACCCCGGACGCTGCCACCTTCGTGCTGGTGCGCGTCCGCGAGGCCACCATCCGGGCACGCACGGGGGCCGAGCTGCTGCGGTACTGGGCCGCGAAGCCCTCGGTCATGAGGGCGCTCACCCGGGTCAGGTGCGCGTCGTAGGAACGCCAGGAGGTCGTGAAGATCTGGGCGGCGTCGAGGGCCGCGGCCTCGACCGCCGTATGGGCCTCGATGTCGCCGAGCACCACCGGCCGGGCGGCCGAGGCGGTGGGGTCGGGAGCACCCCAGAGGTACCACGCCTCACCGGCGAGGGCGGCCGTCGGGACCAGCAGCGCGGCCACGAGCGCACCGGTCAGCCGGCCGGTCACGAGGTGCCCACGAACTGCACGTTGGAGGTCAGCCAGCGGCCGCCCTCGGCGACCAGGCTGAGGCGCAGCCGGTAGTGGCGCTCGACCGGGCTCCCGCCGGTGCGGTCGTTGGACACGGTGCCGCTGGTCGCGGCGATCACGGTGGCGTGGCTCGCGTCGACCTGGACCACACCGGACCAGACGACGTGTCCCTGCATCGAGGACCGGTGGCGCCGGAGGACGCGGACCACGTGTCCGGACGCGGTGTCGTAATGGCTCCGGAAGCCTCCGGTGGCACCGGCGGCGACCGCCCCCACTGTCTGCTCGGCGCGGTCGTAGCGGAGGTTGACGAACGCCGTGGCCTCGGCGTTCGCGGCGGCCAGCACCGCGCCGTACCGCTCCTGGCTGACCCGCGCGTCGCGGCGGTCCTGGTGGGTGCGCCAGGCCAGGGCGGCACCGACGGCGGCGCAGGCGACCAGCACGACCAGGAGCGCGGCCAGCCAGCGGTTTGTCGCGCTCACCACGGCACGCCGCAACCGCCAGCCGCGACCTCCACGGAGTCCCTCCCAGGCTCGATCGATCCCGCCGTGCGCATCGTACGGCGCGGCGCCCCTCCACCGAGGCGCTCGCCGCGCGGCGGTTGCCTACGATGCCGGTGTGGCTGTCCAGAGCATGGTTCGCGGGCCCGCGGTCGGGGCCCTGCGTCGCAACCCCTCCGCGGTGCTGCTGGCAGCCCAGCTGCTGTCGCTCCTCGCCTACCCGTTCCTCGACTCCTCGACGGCCGGCCGGGCCGGGATCGGGGTGTTCGGACTGTTCGTGGTGGTTGCCGCCCTGTGGGCGGTGCGCAGCACACCGGCCCTCACCTGGGTCGCCCTGCTGCTCGGCGGACCGGCGATGGTGCTGACCGTGCTCGAGGCCACCGCGCCCGACAACCACACGGTGGTGCTGGTCTCGGCGCTCTTCCACGCGCCGTTCTACTTCTTCATCTCCTACGGGATGATCCGGTACGTCTTCGCCGACGAGCGGGTCAGCTCCGACGAGATCTACGCGACCGGCGCCGCCTTCACCGTGGTCGCCTGGGGCTTCGCCTACGTCTACGCCGCTGCCCAGGTGGTCTGGCCCGGCTCCTTCACCGGGGCCGGCGGCCCGGGCGACCGCAGCTGGTTCGAGCTGCTGTTCTTGTCGTTCACGACCCTGACCAGCACCGGCCTCTCCGACGTCACGCCGGTGCTCGGCCATGCCAGGTCGCTGTCGATGGTCGAGCAGGTGACCGGGGTCTTCTACATCGCGTTCGTGGTGGCCCGGATGGTGGCGCTGACCGTGTCGCGGCGCCGGCCCGAGGACGCCACATGAGCGATCCCCTCGAGGCGGTGGTCGCCGGGGTACGGCGCGGGTCGGGCACGGTGTCGGTGGTGCTGCGGGTGTCCGGTGAGGACGCGCCGCGCTGCGCGATCGAGCCCGATGCGCAGCACTACGCCGCGAGCACCATGAAGCTGCCGGTGCTCATCGCCGTCCAGAGGCTCGCCGAGCGGGGAGACCTCGACCTCGACCGGAGCGTGCTCGTGCACGACGACTTCGACTCGCTGGTGCCCGAGCAGCGGTTCACGATGGACCCCACCCAGGACTCCGATCCGGCGACCTGGGCCGCCGTCGGCGACGTCGTACCCCTGCGTGAGCTGGTCGAGCGCATGGTGACCGTCTCCGGAAACCTGGCCACCGACCTGGTGCTGGAGCAGGTGGGGCCCGCCGAGGTCGCCACCGTGCTCGAGCTCGCCGGCTGCTCGCCTCGCACGGTCCTGCCGCGCGGCATCGAGGACTACCCGGCCCGCGACGTCGCGCTCGACAACCTGGTCACCGCCGACGACCTGGCCCGGGTGATGGTGGCCCTCGCCGACGGCCGGCTGGCCGGGCCGGGCGCGACCGCGGAGTGCGAGCGGATCCTGCAAGCCCAGTCACACCGCGCCGGCATCCCCGCCGGCCTGCCGCCCGGCCTGTCCATCGGCAACAAGACCGGTTGGATCGACGGGGTCAACCACGACGTCGCCCTGGTGCGGGCTCCCGGGCTGCCCCCGATCGGCCTGGCGGTGCTGGTCTCCGCGCCGGGAACGCCCGAGGAGCGCGAGGCCGGCATCGCCACGATCGCGTCGGCGGCGTGGGACTCTACGATGAGCCGATGACCACGGGGAGCATCTGGCGGGAGTTCGAGCACGACCCTCGAGACCCGTCGTACGCCGCGATGCGGGCCTCCGACCGCGACCGCGCCGTCGTCCACGACGTCCTCGCCTCGGCGTATGCCGAGGGACGCCTCGACCGCGACGAGCTGGACGAGCGGACCACGTCGGTCAACGCGGCGAAGACGTACGCGGAGCTGCTGCCACCGATCCGCGACCTCACCGCCGACGCCGCGCCGGTGCGGGTCGCGGCGACCGCGCCGACCGACGTGCGCCGCAGCGCCGAGGTCTACTTCGCCGGTCAGCGCCGCGATGCCCTGATGGGGTTCCTGGTGCCGAACCTGATCTGCTGGGCGATCTGGTTCATGACGGGGCACGACGGGTTCATCTGGCCGGTCTTCGTCTCCATCCCGACCGGGATCAACCTGCTGCGCGTGCTGGCCAGCCGCCAGGAGATCGTCGAGAAGCGGGTCGAGAAGCTCCAGCGCCGTCAGGCCAAGGCGCTCGAGGCTCCCGAGACCCAGGAGCCCGGGCCGATCGTCGGCAAGGCCGAGCGGTCGCCGGTGCGCGAGACCGACGAGGACTGATCAGGAGCCCCGTAGGGCCTGGCAGGCGGGCACCACCACGAAGCCTGCCGATTTGCGTGGTGCAGCGCGTTCGCCTAGCGTCGACGGCTTCGATGAGCTGGCTGGCTTGGCCACGCGCGAGGCTTGGGTCACGGGAAAGCCGGCTCGTCGTGGGGGTTGTACTGTCGTCGACCGACTGGTTTCTCGCATGCGAACCCTGCTCCGCGCCTCCTTGGCCCTCACGTACCTCGCCGTAGTCCTGGTGCCCTTGTGGCTGGCGTTCAACGCCGACCACTCCAGGAGTGGCGCAGCCTACGAATTGTCCCTCGCAACCGGCCTGGTGGCGCTGTCGCTGCTGGTGGTCGCCTATGTGCTGCCGAAGCGCGTCCGCGCCCTGTCGCGCTGCCTGGGCATCGATGTGGTGCTGGGGGTGCATCGGCTGGTCGGCCTGTCCGCGCTCACCTTCGCGGCGGCGCACGTCGTCACGGTCGTGGCCACCGACCCGAGAAATCTGGCACTGATGGACCTGACGAGCGCGCCGCCCCGCGCTCGTGCCGCCACCGTGGCGAGCATCGCGATGCTGGTGCTGGTCGTGACCTCGCTGTGGCGCCGCCGCCTGATCCCGCGCTACGAGGCGTGGCGGGCCGTGCACCTCGCCTTGGCGGTGACGGCCCTCGTACTGGTCGCCCTGCACGTCTGGCTCTTGCGCCATCTCGTGGTCCAGGCCCGGTTCCGTTGGTGGTTCCTCGCGCTTGCCGCAGTCGTCGTCGGCGTGTCCCTGTGGCGGTGGGTCTGGCGCCCGTTCAGCGCGTGGCAACGGCCGTACGTGGTGGACGCCGTACACCGTGAGTCGCCCACCGTCTCGACGCTGGTGCTCACGCCGTTCGGTCACCGGGGCATGCGCCGCTACCGACCCGGGCAGTTCGCCTGGATCCGCCTCGGCTCGCGACCGATGGGCTTCGAGGAGCACCCGTTCACGATCGCCTCGGCGCCTCGCCGCTCCGGCAAGATCGAGTTCACGATCAAGCAGCTCGGCGACTTCAGCGGCCGCATCGCCGAGGTCGCCGTGGGCGACACCGTGCGGGTCGACGGCCCCCACGGTGCGTTCAGCCCCGACTACCACCGCTCACGTGGGCTGGTCCTGATCGCTGGAGGCGTAGGCATCACACCGATGATCAGCGTCCTGCGCAGCCTGGCCCAACGCGGTGACCAGCGTGACCACCTGCTGTTCGTATCGGCACGCGCACTCGAAGAGCTGCTGTTCCGCGAGGAGATCACCGAGCTGGCGGCCAAGCTCCAGCTCCGGGTGGTGGAGGTGCTCGACCAGCCGCACGAAGGCTGGACAGGGGGGACCGGCTTTCTCGATGCGAAGACGCTGGCGGCGAACCTGCCGCGGCAGCGCGAACGCCTCGACTTCTTCATCTGCGGGCCTCCTCCGATGGTGGGCGGCGTCACCACGTCGCTGCGCAGCATCGGCGTCGCGCCGCGGCACATCCATACCGAAAAATTCGATTTCGTCTGACCAACAAGCAGCACCTGACTCTTGAGGAGGCAATCGCCCCATGCGACTCAGCTCTACCTGGTTCACCCATGCGTCGACCGCAGTGTTCGGATTGGCCGTGGCCGGCTACGCCGCACTCCGTCTGTCGGGCTACGAAGTGCCGCACGAGCCCGGCCCCCTCCTGACAGGTGCGCCCTCCGTGATCGAGCGCGCGCCCGACACCATCCGGGCCACCAGCAGGTCGACGTTGGCATTGGCGGGCACCAGGCACCACGCGGCGCGTCACACAGAGCCCGACGTCGGCTCCCACACGTCGGTCGTTGGCCCCACCCGGCACCGGGTCGAACGACCGGCCCCGGACTCGACCACCGATGGAGAGACCGACCAAGGGACGGACCCCGCGGACGTCGAGGACCCGACCGCAAGCGATCCCACGCCCGATGCGACCTCGGACGACACCAGCGGCGACGAGCCCAGCGACGACGAGCCCCGCGACGACTGACCGACGAGCCGTCGTGCCCCGGACCGCGCGCGGCGTCGGGTAGGTCCGGACAGCCTCCATCTCCCCCAGCGGGACAGGCCACTGCTCAGACGTCCCAACCGTCGGGGCGCAGCCTCTTCGGGAGATTCTCGACCACCAGCCGGTAGGACTCGTCGACCGCCTCGAGCAGCTCGTCGTCGGGGATCTTGCCGTCGAAGGCCAGGTCGTTCCAGCCGGAGCGGCCGATGTAGGCCATCTTGGACGCGCTGTCGGGATGGCGCTGCAGCCACTCGTCGGCGACCTCACGAGTGGTGGCGGCCTTGATGCCCACGCCCTCGCCGCCCAGGAACGCGAAGATCTTGCCGCGCTCCCCCGGCCCGACCTTGAAAACCGGGTGCTCGTGGCCCCACGGGTTGTCGGCCCACGCGCCGGGCTTGGCGGCGCAGTACGCCGTCATCCGTCTGACGTCCACG